>JBFHWR010000391.1:0-3177 GCA_041599395.1 Gemmatimonadales bacterium
CCGTTTCCGGGGTGAAGAGGCGGAACAGAGAGTACGGCGAGGTGCTCAATGTCACCCCCGTTCCGCTCACCTCTTGATCGATGGCCCCATGCTCTATTGCCAATCCCAACAATGACGGGATTCCCGGCTTCTCCAGCAACGAGGTTGTAGCCGACGATCCCGAAGATGCCCCAACCTGTTTGTCAGTCCGGGCTGTCTCGACATAGTATCGATACGGCGAGATCCTCCGAACACCGTCGTTTCCCTGACGCAGAGTGAGAGCGTCGGCCACCGCGTAAAAGACGGCGTTGTTCCAGATGGTCTCCAACAGGGAGAGTCTGGGCGGGTCCTGACTGACGATGTCCCGCGCTGCGTTTCGGACGAGCGTGCGCAACACGGCTGGGGCGTCGCGGTCGTAATTCTGGGCTTGACTTGGCTGTGCAAGCAGCCCGGTTGCACAGAGAACGCACGTGACGAGGCGAAATGTGTTTGCACCAATCGTGGATGAGTTCATGGGAATCCCGGCGGAAGCCGTAGAGTGAAAACGCGCCTGATGTATTCTCCGAATCAACTCGTGATTTTGAAAGTAAACTCTCGCTCGAGCAAACTGTCACCCAAGAGCACCGAATCGACGACGAACTTTTCACCGCCCTTTGAGCCGCGCAGTCCGATGTCGAAACGAGCACCTGGCTTCGCGTCGCGGAAGCTGAATTCGACTTTACGGACCAACGTCCTCCCCGTACCGCCCTGAGCCGTGAACGCAAATTCCTGAGTGCCTGCTGAATCGGAACCGCCTACTTTTTTCACACTGCTCGAAAAGGTGATTCCCGTAGGATTGGTGTCTTGCGGGGTGATCTCGAAGGTTACGATTTCACCATTGGCAACGTGGTACAGGTACAGCCTGCTCTTCTTGGGTCGTGTCATGGTACCTCCTTACGAGACGTCGGGATGCCGCTTGCCCGCAAGCTACGGCTTCGTCATTAGGTCTCTCCATGAGGTTGCCTGCCTGTTCGGTCGTGAGCGCGACACGCGCGTCTGACGTTACGGGTCGGGACCGAGCCTCGCAAGCGCTCGTAGCGCCGCGGCAAAGCCAAAAAACCGCGTGCCCCCGTCCGAGTTCGACATGCCCCGCAGCTCGAAGAACGCCGCGAGCTCGGTGGAGAGCACGATTCCCATGTCGCCGTGCGAAACCTGACCGAGTGCGCCCATCAACGTGGCTCGGGGGTGGATGTGCTCCTTTCTGCTGCTCTCCTCTCCTGAAGAGATCAGCGAAACGACGGGCGCCATCACCTTGAGTGCGCGCAAAGCGAAATCTGCGGAACCGCGGTGGGCGCCTTGATGACTCTTGGTCCCGGGCGACGGTCGTGCTACAGATCTTCTCCGGCTTGTGGTCGATGGGTCCGGATGATGTGATCCGGGCGTAACCGGCCGCCCAGCCGCCAATGCCAGTCTCACGAGTTGCTCGACACCGTTAGCTTCGGCGGCGTTCGGCACGATCACCAGCAGCATGACGCGAACTGTAGATCGCATGTCGCAAAGTGACGATGCGCAAAGGATGCCGAGGATGACTCGCCGTCTTTGGTTGGTCGTCACAGCTTGCGTTCAGGCGTCTTGACGGCACCTACCGTCCCAGTTCTCCGCGAGGATTTGCCGGTATTCGTCCGACCGTATCCCATTGGCTATCGACGTCTGATCGGGATGCATCCGGTAGTGCAGTTCCACCGTCGCCAGATTATGGATCGTCCCACCCGACCGATGCAGTCGTAACCAGAGGGCAAGATCCTGGGCCACGCGATACAGTGGATAGCCCCCGAGATCGAGCACGGCTTGACGGCGAAACATCGCCGTGGGGTGGTTGAGAACCCAAATGACCAGCGAAGTCGCCCTCTTGTATTCGATGAGCTCAGTCGTCACGACAAGGGGGTGGCGTGTCGGCGGCCCCAGGCGCTCCGTCTCCCACTCGATCGTCTGCATCTGTGTCCCCAGGACGCTCACCTCAGGGTGCGCGCGCATGTACGCCACTTGCCGTTCCAGCCGCGTCGGCAGCATCTTGTCGTCGGCGTCCATTCGGGCCACCAACTCGGCCCGGCACCGGGTCAGACCCGCGTTCAGCGTTTTCGCAACGCCGCGATTCTCGGCTTGACGCACCACGTGGACTCGGGAATCGACCGCAATTCGTTCGATCTGCTGCAGTGTTTCCGGGGTCGTGGATCCGTCATCCATCAGGACGAGTTCCCACGAGCGAAACGTCTGCCGACGGATCGATGCCCAACATTCGGCGAGATAGGCAGCCGGTGTGTCGTGTACGGGCATCAGGATCGATACCTCGCAGCGACCAGCCGGGGGATGAATCGGACTGCCTGCACCACGCGTTACTGTCAGCATCACGGTAGTCAGGTGAACCAACGACGTTCGATCGAGTCAAAGCCAATGCCGACGCGGAGCACCGTAATGTCTTCTGCCGGAATTGCGGATGCAACCAGGGCGGCCGACGTGCGGATGAACCACACAGACTCCGATCTCACTTTTTTCGCTCTGGCGTACAAGGACTACGGGGACCTGAGACCGTGTGTCAGAGATCTCAGGCGGTCTTATCCGACCGCTCGGGTGGTCCTCCGGTCCGACGGAGATCCGGATCCGCGCTTTCCGCTGCTGGCGCGACGCTACCGCGCCGACTTTCTGGCAGAATCGCGTCTGTTTGGCGTCGAAAACGGTGGCGCCGTCATTGAGCGCATGCTCGAGCTGTCTCTCGAGAGGCCGACGCGCTACCTCTTCAAGATCGATCCGGATACCGTGATTCACCGGCGGTTTCGGCATCTTCCGGGACGCGGAGGCCTCTTTGGAACACCTCAAGGAGACGACGCGACTCCCGCAATCCAGGGTGGTTGTATGGGGTTCACGCGGGATGCGGCCGAGCAGATCCTCGAATCCGGAATCTTGCGAGACCGCCGTCTATGCGAACCGGCAAACTTCGTTGACGAGTCACCCTACTTCGTCAAAATGGCGGGCCGGGCCGCCCGGTGCGGCTTAGCTTCGTTCGATTGGGGGCTTGCGTGGGTTGCCGCGGAACTCGGCATACCCCTGTTTGCGTTCGACGAGGTGAACAGTGGCTGGCTGGAAGCGCCGCGCACTCCTCGCGGCCGACTCGCGGTCACTCATCCCCGTACCACGCGTGCCTACCCGGCGCTGCTCGGTGCA
>JBFHWR010000392.1:0-3170 GCA_041599395.1 Gemmatimonadales bacterium
ACACGATAGATCCTGCGGACGCGGATGGCACGTTGAAGCGCCTCTATGACGCGAGTGAACAACAAATTGGGTTCGTTCCCAATATTCGGCGCGCACTGAGTGTGAATGTGGATGCCCTCCGCGCGTACCTCCAACTGAGCGGAGCGGTGTACGGCAGCGGACCCCTCCCGCCCAGAGAGCGTGAGATGATTGCCACGGTTGTGAGCGCGCTATGTAGGTGCCGGTACTGAACGGAGGCGCACGCAGAGTTTCTGCGTAAGCTCACCGGAGACGACGCGCTCGTAGACGCGCTCAAGCGGGATTGGACGACCGCCCATCTGAGCAAGCGCGAGGCGGCGCTCCTCCGCTACACGGAGAAGCTGACGGCGGAACCAAGCAAACTCGAGGCCTCGGATCTCGACGCGCTGCGAGCCCAGGGACTCAGCGACGCCGAGGTGTTGGCTGTCGTGATGTTGGCCGGATTCTTCCAGCTGGCCACGCGCATTGCCGACGCCTTGGGGGTTGAATTAGACCCGCAGCTCAGACGTGGGACACCGGAATACGAAACATTCATGGGCCACAAATCGTGAGGAGCCACGGTGAATGTCCAAGTGAGTAGGGAAGTGTTCAGTAGCGGCAACGTGAGGGGGCATGAGATGCGAGCGGAGAACCGCCTTTCGACTCCCGACTCCCGCCATCCGTTCCCGGAGATCGCACTGCGTTGGATCACGCTCGGACTGACCTGCACCTCTGTCTCCTGTGCAAGCTCCGGTACATTCTCGCCCAGCGACGCTGAGACGGTGCTGAGCCAGCAGGTGTTGGCTGCTCCGAATCCGGCCGAACCAGGCCGTTTTACCGTCCGGCGGCTGTATTACGGAAGCGGGTCTGACAAACGTCGCGTGGAGTTTCGCGATTCGGTTGCGTTTCGAACCGATTCAGTGGACGCGTCGAAGTTCATCAGTTTGGGCGATCAAGCGAAACAGCGAAACGGTTACTGGGGATTCAGTCCGAAGGGGTTTCCACTCAATGGGCGTGTGTGGTATCCGGAGGGCAGCGGGCCCTTTCCGCTCGTCCTGATCGTCCACGGGAACCATAACCCAAGGGATTTCTCGGACCCCGGATACGCCTATCTCGGAGAGTTATTGGCCAGTCGTGGATACATCCTCACGTCGGTGGACATGAATTTCGTCAATGGCGGCATTCGCGATGAGAACGATGCCCGTGGCTGGCTCTTGCTCAAGCACTTGGAAGCGTGGCGCGAATTCAGTGAAACCGAAGACAATCCGTTCTACGGACAGGTGGATATGGAGCGGATCGCGCTCATCGGGCATTCGCGCGGGGGTGAGGCCGTCGGGCATGCGGCCGCATTCAATCGACTGCGGCACTACCCGGACGACGCGAACGTCGAGTTTGCCTTCGATTTCGGTATCCGGTCCATCATCGCGATCGCTCCCGTTGACGGACAGTACCAGCCGACGGGCCGGCTCGTACCCGTCGAGAACGTGAACTATCTCGTGTTTCATGGCTCACATGACGGAGATGTGACGAGCTTTCACGGCCTACGGCAATACCATCGCATCCGGTTCACGGACGGCGAGCCTTGGTTCAAGGCCGCGATTTACGTCTACCGGGCAAACCACGGACAATGGAATACCGTGTGGGACAGCCACGACAACGGCCCACGGAGCGGCCGCATCCTCGATCTCGGCGCGCTGATCGATGGCGGGGATCAGCGCCAGTTCGGCAAACTGTTCATCAGCGGATTTCTCGAAGCCACTCTGAAGGACGACAAACGATACCTCCCGATGTTCCGGGACCACCGGGTGGTTGGTGGGTGGCTGCCGAAAACCATGTTTGTCACGCGGCTGCAAACCGACCGTTTTCGTCCGATTGCGACCTTCGAGGAGGACATCGACGTGACCTCCGGTACCGAGCGGAAGGTGACGATCCGGGGCGACAGCCTAGGGACATGGAAAGAAGCAAAGCTGATGCTGCGGTCTCGCAATCGCACCACCACGTCAGCCTCGCAAGAAAACCAGGCCGTGTGGCTGGGGTGGAACAATCGCATTGCGGGGGCGGATACGACCGAGCGCGCCACGCCTGCGTACTACACGATCGCGTTCCCTGACTCGTTGGCCAGGCGCTGGTCGCTCGGAGCAGGCACCACCCTGGACTTCTTGCTCGCCCCAACCAACGCGATCCCCCAACCGAGGAAGGCTGCACGGGACAGCACGAAAAACAACGAGGACGAACCGCCGTCGAAGCCACAAGAAGAGGACGAAGACGAAGAGAAACCGCCAATAGACCTGAGTATCGAAATTGCGGATGCAAACGGGACTGCGGCACGTGTGGCCTTGAGCCGCTACGGGGCGATTCGCCGACCGCTCAAAATCAGCATCTTGAGGCGAAAAGACGTAGAAAGGCGCCGCTTCTCCGATAACTACGATCTCGTGTTGCAGAACTATTCGATCCTGTTGTCCGACTTTCTCGACGTGGCCCCGGCTCTCGATCTCACGCGTGTGACCGCCGTTCGTTTCGTATTCGATCGGGCACCTGCCGGAACCGTTGTCGTGGACGACATAGGGTTTACGGCAATGGACGCAGCGTTCACGCGCGTGCGGGTTACGTCGCCGTAAGCGTCACCGCCAGCGCAGGCCAATACGGTGCGCGCTCCCGGGAGCATCGAATCCCTCAAACGCATACTCGAGCGTGATGTCGTCCCCGGTGAAGGCGGCTCCAAGCGTGAACGGGCTCGCGCCTCCCGTGGGAATCCGTCGCACTCCGATCCGGCCGGTAAACGTGCGACCGGAGATGGGCCAGTATGAGATCTCGATCCCACCGGCAGGAATCAACTCGGCATCACGCCGCCTGCTCACCGCCACCGTGCCAACAATGTCGAGCGGCCCGAGTGGTTTGCGGGGCGTGGATGCCCCCAACGTGACCCTGGCTGGAAGCGGGAGAACCGCTCCCTGGAGTGAGAGGCGCGGTCCAAGGTGCTGCACCGCGAGTCCAATGCTGATTCCCGCCACTTCCTTGGCCAGTCCAACATCAGCCGCCACGGTTGCATCGTTCTTTCCCGCGAGCCGCTGTTGTATGAGCTTCCCGACCACTCCGACTTGGATGCCCTTGACCTCGCGGCCGTAGCCGATCGAGCCCACCAGCTCCGATGCACCGAATGAGCCGGCGGAGAG
>JBFHWR010000393.1:0-3134 GCA_041599395.1 Gemmatimonadales bacterium
GCCGCCGCAAGTCAGGCACGGTGAATGCCGCTCGTACAGACCCGGCCCGTACGCGCCCTTGGTGAATGGAGGAGGAAGAATGTTCCAGCGATCCGCCGTGTTCGTCTGTCTTGTCGCGGCGTTCCTAGCCTGTGACCGGCGGAACACGCCCGGCGGCCACAAGGAGGTTCCTCGCACCGGAGCCCCGAGCGTCCGAGGCTTCAGCGACAGTGATTTCCCTCGAATCCAGCAGCTTGCCGCCGATGTCTACTCGTATGAGCAACTTCGGAGCGCAGGGAATGAGCAATTCACGACGGTGAGCCTCTTCGTCGTCACGTCGGCAGGCGTGCTGGTGGCCGACGGTCAGGGGAGTCCCGCCGAAACCGAGCGGATGCTCCGGGCGATCGCAGACATTACTGATCAACCCGTCACGCACGTCATCATTTGCTCCGACCATGGCGATCACACGGCCGGAAACGTTGCCTTCCCAGCCACGGCCACCTTCATTGCCCATCCAACCTCGGAGGCCAACCTGGCGAGGAGCGCGGCACGATCCGACCGACCCGCCGACGCTCCCCGAGTCGTGCTGCCGACCAAAACCGTGGAGGACCGTGAGATACTCCGACTCGGGCAGCACGAGATCCACATACTGTTTCTCGGGCGCGCGCATACCGGCGGCGATCTCGTGGTCTACTTGCCTCGAGAGCGAGTCCTGTTCATGAGCGAGGCCTACCTGAATCGCATCTTCCCCGCCATGCGGTCGGCCTACCCCTCGGAGTGGGTCCTAATGATCGAGCGCGCACAAGCGATGGATGTCGATACGTACGTCCCCGGTCATGGCTTCGTGGAGTCACCGCGGATTCTCCGTGAGGAGTTGGAAAGCTACAAGCGCGCGCTGCAATCGGTGATTGCGGAGGGGACGCGGCTGCATCGCATCGGTCTCAGCGCCGATGAGGCTGTGGAGCGGGCGCAATTTGGAGAGCTAGAAACGTGGACGCTTCGCTCGAGTCAAGCCGCACGGGCAATCCGGCGCGTGTACGCAGAGCTCAACGAGGAACTCCTCAACTGACACGCCGCCTCGGTACCCAGTCGCTGGCGACAGCAACACGACACGACGAGAGGCGCACGTCGACGGAGACGCCAACCTCTCAATTCTCATTTGTCGCCTGCCGGCCCACCTTCAACGCCGCTCGGTCCGACACGATGATGACGCGGAACCCCTGGGCGAGCCGCTCGGCAATATCGTCCACGCCCGCCGTAATGCCACAAGCCACATCAAATTCTTTGCATGCCGCGAGCACGGTCTGGATGGCGTGCTCGACGACTTTCATATCGCCGTCGTACGCCCGCCGTAAGTCTCCCGGGCCGGCAAAGACGACGCTCACTCCCGGGGTGGCCACAATGGCGCGAGCATTCGCCACGCCCGCCCGGTCCTCAACGATCAGCATGTTGACTAACGTGCCCGCAGAATTCCCAGGCCATAGGTCGTGACCCATGACTGCGACGGCAGCGGCCGCTTCAGCGGCCGTCTCGACATGGGGGAAGACGATCGCCTGAACACCAGCGTCGAGCGCCTGACGCACTCGGATCCGGGCAGAGTCCAGCCCGTCCCGAAGCGGCGGAATACGAAGGGCAATAGGGTGGGCGACGCCGTCACCGCCGCCATTCATCATCCCCCGCATGTAGTCCTGCATCTGCGGGATATCAAACGGACCGCGCTCGAGCGAATAGAACACGAAATCCGTGTCTCGAATGCCCGCCATGAGCGCACCCTGCGCACGCGTCTTTTCTCCAGAAAAGATGCCGAACACGGCCGCGCCACGTGCGAGGCCGTTCACGATGGGCGCGTGGGCGCTGTCGTGTGGGGTCTCTTCCGGCGCCGAACGGCACGAGAAGCCTCCCACACCCGACAGGGTGAGCATCACAGCAAGCCTCACTGCCGCATGCGCCCGCGCCTTCCACCTCACACGTTGAGTGCTCCGTGCGAATGAGCCGGCAGGGATGCGCATGGATCGAGAATCACCCCGGAACTGGCAAAGAGCAAGCCCGGCCCCGACGACGAACTTGGCATACTTCATGCACGGTGAAGTGGGACGTGGTCATGACGTGACGCCAATGAACGGCGCTGCTAGGGGGGCGATGCACATGCAGCTACACCCGACTGTGCAACCTGTGTTGAACACACTGCAGCGCAAGCTGCAAAAATCCCTTTGGCAACGGGGATTGTGGGGAACCGCAGAACGGTGTCTGGCAAAGCCGTTTGGGACCGCACGCCACTACGTTCAGCGGTTAACACCGACGTACCGGCGCGCTGCAGCGAGCGAGCGAGCCTTCGACGAGCGGTACGGCGTAGAAACGGTCAAGCAACATGACTTGGGTTGGCTCGCGAAGATCGATAGCCCCAACTGGCAGTTCGATGCCGGATACTGCCCTGCCCCAACTGAGCCGGTCGCCGAGCTCCTGGCAGGTCTCCCCATCGCGTACAAAGATTTTGTATTCGTCGACGTCGGGTCAGGCAAGGGACGCGTGCTCTTGTTGGCTGCCGAACATCCATTCAAACGGATCATCGGCGTCGAGTACTCGGAGCGACTGCACTCGGTAGCGGTCACGAATCTGACAACTGCCAAACGCCTCAATCGGCTGTGTGGCAATGTATTGTCGGTTTGCCAAGATGCCGCAGAATTTGTCCTCCCGAACGAGCCGTTGGTGCTGTTCTTCCATCATCCGTTTGGTGAAGCCGTGTTTGCGCGTATCATCGCGCGGGTTATGGCATCTCTGAAGGCAAGCCCCCGACCCCTGTTTGTGATTTACTTCGACCCCAAATGTGACCACCTGTTTGATGCCCACGTGTTCCGCCGTCACGTGCGACGCAGGGACGAGGCTGTGGTCTACCAAGCGATGGTGCAACCCGCCCGTGCATAATCAGACGAACCTCGAGCCGCGCCGGAGCCGCGAAATCACCGATCGTGCCGTTCACGTGTCTTCGCCACCGACGGCACCGCCTGCTGGGCTTGCACTGGATCTCGACCCGCGCGGGCTCATCCGAGGACTCGCGATCTTTGTTTTCGCGCTGATCGTCGTTGGTGCGTTCGCCAACGTCTATATCTATCATATCTCGCCGGATCCGTACGATCCGCTGGCCCGCGCCATGCGCC
>JBFHWR010000394.1:0-3117 GCA_041599395.1 Gemmatimonadales bacterium
CAGCCGGGGGGTGGCGAGGATACGCGCGATCTCGTCGTCCAGCGCTTGTCGTTCCCGCTGGGATATCAATCCGGCCCCGTACGCCAACGCGAAGTGGCGCGAGAGATGCTTGAGCCGTTCCCGACGGCTGGCCGGTTGTGCGTGCGTCGATCGCATGTCCTGCGCGAGTACGAAGGCCCGCTCCTGCAGGGTGAGGTTGAGGTCCATGAGCACCAGGTTCGATCGCCCGTCGCCGCTTTGAATCACGCGTTCCCGGATCTTGGGGCTGAGTTCGGCGATCTGAACGAATGCTTCGCTAGTGGCACCCCGCTCGTAGTTGCGCGAAATAGCTTGGAGCTCGTCACTGAATTGACCGCGCAGGCGGGCTCGGTACCGGTTGAGGCTTTCGATGTTTCGTCGCACGTCGTATTGGTTGATCAGCTCGTCGCGGAGCGCCACCAGCTTCGCCCGAACTGGTTCGTTCTGCTGGCGCGACAGGAAGGATGTTACGGAATCCAAGTCGGCCCGGGACGGAAACGAGTGGATCTTGATCCGCGTCGTGAGGAACGCCGAGTCGAGGTTTGACACTTCCGTCGCGAGGTTCCGAATGCGGTGTGTCAGCTGCTGGTCACCGAGCCCGGGGTGCGGGACGGTCTCGACGAGCCGTGCGGCTAGCAAGAAGTTGGCGGCGGTCCACCGGCGATTGCCCAAGAGCCGTTCGAGGATCTCGTGGCCCTTTTGCTCCTCGTCCTCGATTTGTCGCGCGCCGCGGTAGAACCGGGCTTGTCGGAGCACCCACCCGTCATCTACTTCTTCCAAGTACTGGTTGAGCACCAATTCGCGAAGCCAGGCGTTTGCGGAGGCAGAGTCGAACACCTCCTCGAACGAAACGGCTTGGAGAATCGTGCCCACATGCACGCGGAGCGCCGCCAGTCGCTTGGCCCGGTCGTTAAACTCCGCATGCTGGACGCCACCACCGCGTGCCGTACAGACGCCCGGCCCCGGTGGGTGAACCGTGCCGTCGTTGCAGAACCAGCGAATGCGCAAATACGGCCCGCGCGCGTCCGCTTTCATCGCTTGGACGGCCATGCGGACCTCGTGAGCCTGTTCTGTCGTGAGCGGCGGCGGGTATGCTTGGGCGGCAGTGGCTGCCGGAGATATGGCAATCATGCCGACAACCAAACTGACGAGTCGACCGTGCACAGTATGTCCTCTCCTAACGAGAAGCGCCCTCCAGAGTCGGAAAGGCTGAGTCGTCCGAAATCGTGTTACGGCGAATAATAGGGGTCGGTGCGGTTTTTGTCAGGAATTGCCACCGCCCCGTCAGTCGGTTCCATTACCATCTATGTCTGTAGCCCGTCTCCCCGTGGCGGCCGCCGATTGGTTGTCGGTGCGCCTGTTGAACTCGTTAGGCCGAATCCGACCAGACGAGCGCCGGGATGTGGCCGGCGCTTTTGTGACACTCTTGGGGTTCATGGCTGGGCATGCGCTGTTGGAAACCGCCAGGGACGCGCTGTTCCTCGCGACAATCCCGGCGTCCCAACTCCCATGGGTCTACCTCACGATCGCCTTGGTTGCTTTGTTGCTCGCACAGCGCCGAGTAACGGTGCCAGAACGCTTTGCCGGTTGGCACGAGCTCACGACGTGGCTGGTGATTGCCGGTCTGGTGACGTTCCTATTCTGGTTACTGATTCCCGTGGCGGGGAGTTGGATCTACTACGCGCTCTATACCTGGTCCGGCGTGCTGGCAACGCTCGTAGTCGTCCGGTTCTGGACCGTGCTCGGCAACCGGTTCACGGTGACCCAGGCCAAGCGGCTGTTTGCCGTTATCGGGACCGGGAGTGTCGCTGGGGCGATCGCAGGATCGGCCTTTGCCCGCGTGATGACCGGGTTGCTCCCCGCCCGACACGTGGTGGCTGCGGCGGCTGTGGTGTTCTGCGTGAGCGCGGTGGGGCCGCGGATGTTGCGCCGCGACCCCGTGGCGCCTCCGCGCGACGAAAAAGGCGGATTGGACCTTGCGCGGCTCGGTCAGTTCATCTGGCAGCGGCCATACCTACGCCGAGTTGCCGTGCTCATCCTGGTGGCCACCGTCACCGTGACCCTCGTCGACTTCGTGTTCAAGCTCAAGGTGTCCCGCGTGGTGTCAGACGAAGAGTTGGGGGCGTTTTTTGCAAGCGTGTACCTCTCGCTCAACGTGCTTTCCCTCGTGGTACAAGTCTTTGTCGTCGGATGGTTGTTTCGTCGCCTGGGGGTAAACTTTGCCCTGGCGCTCGTGCCAATGTTGGTACTGCTTGGTGCGACCGGATTCGTACTCGGTGGAAGTCTCTTGTTCGTATTGCTCTTGAAAGGGACGGATGGGACACTACGCCACTCGCTGAATCGCACCGGCACGGAGTTACTGTTTGTCCCGCTCGCCGTGGAGGTGCGTGGGAGGGCCAAGGCGTTTGTCGACGTGATTGGGCAGCGCGGAGGCCAAGCCCTGGCGTCGCTCCTCATCCTGGTGACGGTATCCGTCACCACCCGTGAAATCGTATTCGCGGTTGGCGCGGCGCTCGCGGCAGCAGCGTGGCTGTACCTTGCGATCGATCTCAGGCGGTACTACCTCGACGTGTTTCTGGAGACGCTGGCCAACGAAATCACCGAGACACGTATCCAATTTCCAGCGCTCGACATGGTGTCGTTCGAGACGTTGGTGCGCACTCTCAACAGCACGGACGACCGCAAGGTGATTGCTGCGCTGGACTTGTTGGTGTCCCAAGGCAAAGCTCGCGTGATTCCGGGTCTCATTCTGTATCATCCCTCGACATCCGTCGTGGTGCGTGCGCTGGATTTATTTACCCGAACAGCGCGAGAAGACTGCCTGCCAATCGTGGAGCGACTGGGCAATCATCCGGATCCACAGGTACGTGCGGCGGGACTCCGATTCCGTTCGGCAGTGAATCCGGACGAATCGGTGTTGCGTGCCGCACTCTCCGACCCGTCGACCGCGGTGAGGTCGACGGCACTGGTGGGCCTCGTAGCGGGAGGATGGCTGGCGCGTGCAGAAGCCATGGTGACGCTAGCGGATATCACTCGCGGTGGCACGTCCGAAGAACTCGTTGCCCTGGGACGCGCCATTCGGCTTCAGCCCAACTCGGC
>JBFHWR010000395.1:0-3077 GCA_041599395.1 Gemmatimonadales bacterium
GCAGATTCTCGAGCAGGCGGAGGTCTATTCACTAGCCCGGGCTCTCCACATGTCACTCGACAACAACGAGCTGCTGCAGCAGGCGGAATTCGATCTGCAGATTGCTGATCAGCAGGTGCGCGAGGCGTGGGCGAGCGTGCTCCCGGACGTGCGTGTCAGCGCGTCGTATCAACGCAACCTCCGTGTCCAGCAAGGGTTCTTGCCGGCACAACTCCTGGGCGTTCCGGGAGCCGGGCCGGACGATCTGGTCGCTGTTCGGTTTGGCGCCGACAACACGTGGAACGCGGGCTTGAACGCGAGCCAGCCGTTGTTTGAATACACCGCCTTTGTGGGTCTTGGCGTGGCCTCGAAGTTTCGCGGGCTCCAGGTGGAACGGGTCCGCGGGGCGGCGCAACGCGTCGTCACCGCGGTGCGGATTGCCTATTTCGACGCGCTCCTCGCCGAGGAGACCGTTCGACTCACGGACGAGAGTGTGCACCGTGTGCGCCAAACGCTCACCGAAACTCGTGCGATGAATCGTGCCGGCTTGGCGAGCGAGTACGACGTGCTGCGACTGGAGGTGCAGCTTGGAAACCTTCTGCCCACGGCGCGTCGTGCGGCGAATCAGGTGGCGGCAGCGAAGCGGACACTGCTGATCGAAATGGGGATGGATCCGGAAGCGCCCATCGAGCTCGAAGGCCGACTCAACCAGATGGACTTGGCGGAGCCGGAGGGCAATGATCCGGTCAATGCCGCCCTGCTCCGGGTTTCAGGAGCGGAGAGTCTCGCGGAGCTCACGATTGCAGAGGCGCAGCGCGTGGCGCTCGACCGGCGAAGCGACGTGCGGCAGTTGCGGTCTGAGATCCTGTTGAACCAAGCCCGGGCCAGCGTCGAGCGCAGCGAATACATCCCAAAGCTCAGCGTGTTTTCGAATTACAACATCACCGCGCAGCAGAACGGCAGCCCGAGCTTTTTCGGCCGTTCCAACGAGCGGACCAGCACGGCCATCGCGGGGCTTCAGGTCGAAGTGCCCATCTTCACAGGCTTCTCCCGGAGCGCGCGATTGGGCCAGGCCAATGCAGCGGTGCGGCAAACGGAGTCTCGCTTAGAGCGACTCGAGCGCGAGACGGTGAGCGAGATCCGCACATTGCTCGACGACGTTCAAGAGGCGCGGGAGCGGGCGGAGAGCCAGCGGCAGGCGGTCGCGCAGGCGCAGCGCGGCTTCGAAATCGCGTCCGCAGAGTATCGGGCGGGGACGGGATCCCAACTGCAGATCACGGATGCGGAAGTGGCGCTGCGTGAATCTGAGTTCAATTACGCACAGGCGGTGTACGATTACCTCTCAGCACGGGCACGTCTCGAGGCGGCGGTTGGAACCACGCCCGACGAGGCAGGTTCACTGGCCGCGCAGAGCGGGACGTAACGGGAGACAATGATGCAACGTGAGTTCATGATGCGACGATCGGCGCCGGCGCGGCTCCGTGGTGTTGTAGGATCGGCGGCCCTGACGGTCTTGGCGTTTGGGTGCTCGCCGGCGGGAGGCGAAACGGACGCCGCAACAGCCGAGCGGACCGCGCAGGGTCCCGGTGTCAATGCCCGGGTCATCAACGTGGAAGTGATGCCCGTTGTGCACACGGAGTTTGCCGGCTACATCCGGGTCACCGGGGAGGTCGAAGCGTACAATGACGTGACGGTTGCGGCTGAGGAATCCGGACGCATCGAACGGTTTCTTGCACGGAAAGGCCAGTGGCTGAAGGCGGGGCAACCCATCGCGCGGCTCGAGGCCGAGCTGTTGACGGCGCAAGTCGAGGAAGCGCGCGCGGGCGCAGCGTGGGCAAAGGTGGACTACGAGCGACAACAAAGGCTCTGGGAGGAAGACAGTATTGGTACGGAGCTCGCTTACCTTCAGAAACGGTACGCGTGGCAGATTGCGGAGGCACGCCTCGCTCAGTTGGCCGCGCGGCTGGACCACACGGTCATCAGCGCACCAGTGAGCGGAGTGTTTGACGAGAAGTATCTGGATGTCGGCGAGATGGCGGCGCCCGGGGCGCGTGTTGCACGAATCGTCTCGACGGCGCGCGTCAAAATCACGGCGGGCGTTCCCGAGCGGTATGCGCAGTCGGTGCAGCCCGGTGACAGCGCGCGCGTGACGTTTGACATCTTCCCCGAGCACGCGTTCATGGGTCAGATCAGCTTTGTCGGGTCCAGCGTGAACGAAGCGAATCGGACGTTTCCCGTAGAAATCGTGTTGGCAAACCCACGGGGTGTGATGAAGCCCGCAATGGTTGCGAACGTCGAGGTACAACACGAGCGCCTTCTGGACGTGATTGTGGTGCCGCAGCAAGTGGCGCTGCGTTCCGCGGACGGCTACAAGGTGTTCGTCGCGACGGAACGAGATGGCGGCATGGTGGCCAAAGCGAGGCCGGTCGTGCTGGGAGCGGCGTCGGGCAACTCGGTGGTGATCACACAGGGTCTCGAGGAGGGTGATCTCGTCGTCACGGTCGGCCAGCAGCTCGTGGACGACGAGAGCTGGATTCGCGTGGTCAACGACGCAGGCTCCGGGGCGGGGACGGGAGGGTCGCGCTAATGCCGGAGACGCGCACACGAGGGACGGGCATCTACAAGGAATTCGGGCTCACGTCGCTCGCCGTGGAGCATCCCACCACAGTGCTGGTGCTGACGTTCATCATCATCGTGTCCGGAATCCTGTCATACATCGCCATTCCTCGGGAGTCCAATCCGGAGATCACGATTCCGAACATCATTGTCAACACCGTCTATACCGGTGTGTCCCCGCGGGACATCGAGTTGCTCATCACGCGCCCGATCGAAGACGAGTTGAACGGGATTCCGGACGTGAAGACGATCACGTCGAGTTCGATCGAGGGGTATTCCAGCATCAACGTCGAGCTGGAAGCGGGCGTCGACATGAGCAAGGCACTTCAGGATGTGCGGGAAAAAGTGGATCTCGCAAAACCGGATCTGCCCGCAGCGGCCGAAGACCCGCAGGTCTTCGAGATCAACTTCTCCGACTTCCCCATCATGCAGGTCAACATCTCGGGCGACTACGACTTGGTCCGACTGCGGGCGGTGGCCGA
>JBFHWR010000396.1:0-3026 GCA_041599395.1 Gemmatimonadales bacterium
CGAAACTCGATCACTTCGTTTGCGATGTTCAAATGGCACTGCAGGCAGACGTTTTCGCCCACTGCCGCCCCGAGATCGATGTCCGGCACTCGATATGCCATCCCACCAACAGCCGCGGCTTCACGCACGAGTTCCACCGTGGCTCGCAGCACTTGGTCGGCGTACGCAATGTTGTGCGCACTTCTTCCTTGCCGCACGAGATCCAGGTTCGCGCGGGCCTCTTTCACTAGGCTGTCGACCGTCACTCGGCTGCGGACCGAGACTGTACCGAGACTCCGTTCCGCTCCGCGGACCACCGCAGCCACCGCTTGCACCCGCCGCTCCATCTCGCGTTGCCACGATGGTAGGATGTTGGCGTATCGCGTCCCGTGACACGAGAGACACGACGCCTCGCCTGCGACGAGCACTGACTCATGGCCCTCGAGCTGTTGCGGCAGCTCGTGACAGCCGCGGCACGACACGTTGGCGAGGAACATCGCGCTTGGCAGGTTGTCGGTCCCGTGCCCACCAAGGCCGGCGTACAGCCGTTGCTGTTGTTCGTGAACCTGCTGGTGGCAGCTACCGCAATCCAATGTGAACGTTGATTGCACTGGTGCAAGGCGATGCTCAATTGGCGTGTGGCACTGGTTGCATTCGACATTCCGCTGGGCGATGTGTACTCGGTGCACGAGCGTGGTGTTGGCAAATTGGTCCAGACGCTCCGGTTCGTTGTGACAATTGAAGCAACGGGATTGATCCGCGCTTCCCGATCCGGTGGCGACGTTGCCGTGGCACGACACACACGAGACGAGGTCTTGCACGTATTGCGGGTGATCGACCACGAACCCGGCTGGTGACGTCACGACCGGAGGTGATGCATGACAGCTCGTGCATCCGGCCACCGGATCACCCGCAGTGCGGCCTTTGAAATGACACAGGTAGCACGTGGATTCAGTGACGCGGACATGGTCCCCTTGGACGATCTGCGAATGGCAGCTCGTGCACCGCAGTTGCTTACCGCGCCGTAATTCACCCAGGTGCGTCGTGTGGTCGAATCGCGTGCCTTTGTAGTCAACCACTCCTTCGATCTTCCGGAGCGAATGGCATCCCGACCGAAGACACGCCGCGTCTTCGATCTCCGCCCATGGTTTCAAGCCATACGTACCCGTGATGTACTTGACTACCTGGTTGGCCGCCTGGAGTTTCCCCATCGCCTCGGCCTTGATTCCCGGTGCGTAGTGACACTGAATGCATGGAACATCGCTATGCGACGAGGTAGCCCACGACTCGTAGTACGGCTCCATGATATGACAATTGTCGCAGAAGCCGGGCTGCGCGCTGTACTCCACGAAGCCCACAGCACCAATGGCGCTCACAATCGTCACCAAGACGCCGACCTGAATCAGGATCTTGAGCGGTTTGCGAAACCGATGAACGAACCCGCGGATCGCGTGAATCACCAGACGTTCCTCAATTGGGCAGCGTGCGGAGCTTGAACCACGCCAGCAGGACGGCGGACAAGGCGAGAAACCAGACCGGGATCAAGAACAGCTTATGTTCCCAGCGAGTCTCCTGGGCAACTTCAGCCGTTGTTCGAATGATGTCGATGTTGGAACGCACCCTGAGCCCGATATCACCCAACTCGTCCACCTCGAGACTGTGCTGCACCTTCGCCATTTCCGCATAGTGGGAATAGGCAGTCTGGTATCGAAACCGTTCATCGGAGACGTCGCGGCCGGATGCGATCAGCTCCTCTATCGCGTGTGCACCGTCATCCAAATCCCCCCGCGCCGCCAGCACTTGTGTCTGGATGTTCTGACCGACCGTGGCCGCAGGGGAATCGGGAGCATGGCAGTTCCCACACGCGCGTGCGATGCCCTCCTCCGCCACCCGCTCCGTCCCGTGATTGCTGTGGCAACCCAGACATCCCGCCAGTTTACCGTCACGAGTCGCCTGGCCATGCGGACCACGGTTGAACTCCCGGCCCAGGAGAACGTGGCAGTGCCCACACACGTTGACGACTTCAGTGATACCTGGAGGGAGCGCCGCGTGGGACCCATGACATCCAATGCAGGTCGGCGCAGCCAGATTCTCCTTTTCAAACAAGCCGACGCCGTGCGCACTTTCTCGATATCTGGTGAGCTCGTCCGTGGGTAACCCGTATTTCGCCATCAACGAAGCATCCCCATGACACGCTCCACAGGTCGCCGGGATGTTTGTGGGATGTACCCTGCTCCTCGCGTCCTCCGGACGGAGTACGGTGTGCGATTCATGGCAGTCCGTACACGTGGGCGCATCGTTGTTCCCCTGTTCCAGGAGTTGCCCGTGCCGGCTCGTCCGCAGCTCCGCAACCTGGCCGGACGGCAAACCGTACTGCCGCATTTGGTTCGGGTCAGCGTGGCACGACCCACACAGCCGCACGGTTGCGCGTTTGTCCGGGATTCCCACAAACCGCCCGCGATGCGCTTCCGGCGTCTCGAAAACGCGTGGGTTCCCACCGTGGCAGGCATCACAGCGAATGCCTCGCTCAGAGTGCACGCCCATTTCAAATGACCGCCGTTTGTCCGCGTGGCACACGATGCAGCCGTACGATCTATCCTGCTGACCCGCCTGAACAGCGGTGGATCCAATTGAGGGGGCATCCGCCTGGGCGGGCAGTTGGGAGACCGCAAGCATGAGAAGCCCGGGCAACGAGAGCCGCTTCACGGTTCGCGCTCCCGTCCAGCGTCGCCGGGTTGCACAGGCTGAATCTGACTAGGACCGAGAGGATTCAACACGGTGTCGCTGACGGCTTCGGTTTCGATCGAAGCGGCTGGAGACGAACGGTCCGTCGGCGGCAGCGAGCGGATCTGCCGGCCCGCGAGCCATGCCGCCACAAAACCGACGAAGAACACGACGCCAAGAGCGGTTGCCATTGGGCGGTCCCGCAGGCGTCGCTCCGGACGCCGATCGAACAACGGCAGCACCGCAAGCGCCGCGCCAAGCAGGGTGAACAGCACGAAGCCCCACGGCCCCGCTAGACGAAGCAACGCGAGTGAGACGTCAAC
>JBFHWR010000397.1:0-3025 GCA_041599395.1 Gemmatimonadales bacterium
GGATCGCGTTCGATGATGGGCATGGATCGAATGGGTTGGGTTAGTACTGCAGATCAAAAGTAGCGAGTCGCGTAAACGGTGCATAGTCCGGTCACGGTGAAAACCACAGAGGTCGCGGAAGCGAAACCGAGCGATCGCAGAGGGTGTTGGTGTGAGATGTAATGCCTCGGACTACGACACCCCGACAAAAATCTCTGCGTCCTCTCTTTTCACTCTCCGAGTCCTCTGCGGCCAAAACCCAGCGAGCATGGCAGGCATCGCGAGCCAATCGTTAACCGCAGAGAGCGCGGAGAGCGCAGAGCGCCAACAGAGAGAACACCTCGTGTCGCGTCACCCCCCCACGAGTTCCCGTTCCCAGGCCGAGAGGGCGACCTGATAATACCGGTCCGAGAACATTGTCCACGTGCTCAATTTGGCGGGAAGGGGGAACTGTGTTGCCGCTTCTTCTGCCGACAGACCGGCTCGGTGTGCCCGGCGTGCGGCGGCCTCCACCACATCGAGCAACTCGACGTAGTCCTGTAGCTCTGGATTGGTCGGCATGGACCCGTGTCCGGGCACGTAACGCGCAGCCGGGTCTGCAATCATGGCCCGCACCTCGCGCGAGAGCACGGACGGCGTGGCATCCCGGTAGTTGGGAAACATCCCGTTCCAGAGCAAATCGCCACAAAACACGACACGCGGGTCATCGACGGTTACCGTGAGATCGCTCTCCGTATGACCGAAGCGTGGGGTGACGGTGACTCGTACACCGCCCAGGTCAATCGAGTGTACCTGGTCCGCGGCAACCAGCTCCGCATCGGCCAACACCGCTGCAGGGTCTGCGCGACCGGGACGCCCCGCGGGCCGTCCGAGCATCGCGCGCGTGGTGCGGGTGGTGACGTAGATCGGATCGGATCCGTCTGAACGGTACCCTGCCAGACCCCCCGAATGGTCCCCGTGATAGTGCGTCAGCACGACGTGCGTTGGACGGCGACCAGTGAGGGTCGCTGCTGTCTCGGCAATCCACTTGGCACCGTCGTCCGATGCGAAACCCTCCACAATCAGCACGCCCGAGCGGCCGGCTACGATGCCGCCGTTCGACAACGTGCGCCGTGCATCCGGGCCGCCTGCAAGCGGCGTCGAGACCATGGCCCAAATGTTCTCCGAGAGTCGCTCCAAGTTGCCCCACGGCTCGCGGACGACGGCGGGGCCGAGGGATCGGGTTGCAAATGCGCGGCGCGCGGCCGGTGGGAGGAGCGTCGCCGCAAACCAGATGTGTGCGGCGCACGACGCGCCCACGTTACAGAACCGTCTTCGATTCATTGGCCCACCTCTCCTTGGTGCGCGTCTGGCTTGTACACTGTCACAACGTACCCACGACCCGATGAGTCGCCGTTGGCAACGCTATACAATATCATGGACCGGCGAGGAAACCGCATTCCCAAAGCGCGGCCTTTCGCCAAGCCGGAGGCCCCCGTGCATGTTCTTGCACGTATGGCCGTTTCCGATAAGTGACGGGAAGCACAGGGGCCCGGAGTACGAGGGCACTGCCAGTAACGGTGTTGAGGAGTTATCTTTAGACGCCGTCGTAGAACACAGTGCCTCTGTGTGACGAGTTACTGCTGAGCACAAGAAGGGGTCCTGACAAGCGCGCAGGCCCCTTTTCTCATGAGTCGTCCCTTGGGCGTCCCGAATGCGGTGGAAAGGTTCGGTAACGGGTATGGAGGCGAGGTTTCGGGAAGCGTCGGCGGCAAACCTGGACGATACACACCCCTTGTAACGCGGCGGAGACCAAATGAGTGGCACGAATGGGAAGAAGCAGACTTACGAAGACCGGTTTGGAAATGTGTGGTCCGTTCGACTGGAGTCGGAGGCAGGGAATCCCAGACGCGTCTTGTTCACGTGCAAGTCGTTTCGGTTGATTGCCGAGCAGGATGAGCAAGACGATCGCGCCGTCCTGAGCAGCGCGCGGCTCAAGGAACTGTTCTGCGACGCGGAGCGCGTTCTCGAGTATGACGGTCAAGAATGGCGGGTCGGATTTCGGGACCGTACGGGGAGGGGTGGAAAGACACTCGGCGGTACGCATACCCGGTTCAGGTCGGAGAACGGAGAAGTGCGATACGCCAAGACCATGGTGCATTTCAGACACATGCCACAGGCTGCGCTGCGCAAGCACCTCGTGGCTGCGACGCCGTCCACAAGCGCAGCCGGACGAGCGAACTGAGCCTGAGCAGGCTAGTCGCTTCGCTCATTTGCGGGAACCGCGAGGTTGACGAGACTCGCGTCCTCCGCAGTCGTATCCCATCGTCCGCGGGAGCACTCGGATGAGCCGACCGGTTTGTGAGCAACGGCGGCTGAAGCATCGCGGCCGGGAGTTCCATTTCGTCTCGTACGACGGCCAGCCGGCCAACCCCAAGCAATCGCAACCGGCCACTGATCCCGCCTGGTGGCTGATGAGCGGCGGGAGGCGGTGGGAAGTCATGCCGTATCACGCCGAACAGGATGCGGGAGAACTCGATCTCGCTTTCATCGCGTGGCTCGACACGCACGTGTTTCCAGTGCTCGACAAGAGGGACGGCTGAGGATGGCGCGACGCAGCCCGCAGTCTGCCGCGAAGCGGAAGCGCGAAGCCGAAAAACGGGCCAAGCGTCAGGCCAAGCTGGAGCGCCGCGCCCGGCGCGCGGAGGAGAAGGCGCAGGCCCGGGAAGCGGCGAAGCAAGCCGAAATACCACCTCACGACGCCAGCGATCAGCCGCCGCCCGAATAGGCCGTCGTCAGCACGCACCCGTCCCTCCCGATTCCCCACTCAGCGTGGTCAACCCGGCGGAAGTCTGAATCCGCCGGAGGCTCCCACACACGCCGTCTAGGCCGCTGACTTTGTAGTATAAACTACTTTACATAGCGTAGCTATGGTCCGGGCAAACGGTTTCACCACAGAGAACACGGAGGTCACAAAGATGGGGTCTTTGGGCAAGGCCAAGGAGCCTTGGTATCCGCCGCCCCCTCGTTTCTCTGCGAGCTCTGTGAGCTCTGTGGTGACTGTACC
>JBFHWR010000398.1:0-3024 GCA_041599395.1 Gemmatimonadales bacterium
GTGCGTCGGTGGGACTCGGGTATCAGCTCAGGCCAGGTCCCGCTTTCACAACCCTGCTGGGAACGGCGCGATTCGGATTTGGCGATAAGCGGCCTACGGCAGAGGTCACCTGGCGAAGAGATGGTCCCGGCGGCCGGCTCGACCTTCGTGCGTTCCGCAGATTCCGCGAAATCGAACCATGGACACGCGGTTTGGGCATCGGAAACTCCCTCAACGGCATCTTCGCCGGCAACGACGATGCCGACTACTACCTGGCATTGGGAGGTGGTGTCTCGTACGCATGGAATAGTGGTTTGCTGCGTGACGTCGAACTCGCCGCATCGTTCCAACGTCACACCACGGTGGACGTGGCGGCCGATGCGCCGATCCCCGATCTACTCGGTAACGGCGCCTTTCAACGAAATCCCCCGGTGTCGGAGGGGGATTACGTCGTTGGGTCGCTGTCCCGGCCGACACTCGTCGGTCCCATCAGCACACGGCAGGGCGTGACGATCCTCGCGGGCGAAGGGAAGGTTGGGACCCGCGCTTGGGGTCAGGCCACGGTTCCGTTTGCCGTCGGGACGCGAACCGGAACGCTCACGCTTCGGGGCGGGATCGCTCGTGGCGACAGTTTGGCGCAGCTTGCGTTTCGCGTCGGGGGACCGTACACCGTGCGTGGGTACACCTATGGCAGGCGGACCGGGCGCGAGTTCTGGTCGGCCCAGCTCGATGTTGGGATTGCCAGGTCACAACTGTGGAGCCCGGTCGTGTTCCTGGACGTGGGTGACACGTTTTCGTCAGATCCGCTGGTGGGCGTCGGCGCCGGCCTGTCCGCGCTCAATGGATTCCTCCGGCTCGATATCTCCAAAGGCGTCAGGCCCTCCACCGACATCCGGTTCGACCTGGTGTTCCGGGCGCCGCGCTGAGGGTTTGACACGCACTTCCGTGTGCCGGGATAGCTGCTAGTTTCCGGCACGATGAGCCCAGGCCCATTCGTGGTTGATGAGTATGTTCGCTGGTCCGACGTCGACAAGGCCGGGATCATCTTCTATGGTGCGTATGTTCGCTTCTTTGAGATTGCCGAGACCGAGCTGTTCCGGGCGGCGGGCGTGCCGTACGGAGAGGTGTTTGATCGATTCGACATCTGGCTGCCCCGCGCGCACCTCGACTGCGATTTCATGTATCCGACCCGACTCGACGACCGCCTTCGGGTAGCAGCATATTTCACCCGCTTCGGCACCAGCTCGATTGCGATCAACTTCGATATCCTGCATGCGGCGGCCGAAAAGCTCGCTGCCGTGGGTCACGAAGTTTTGGTTTGCGTGGACCGCAAGCGCATGCGACCACGGCCGCTCCCGGATGAGCTGCGTAAGCTGTTGGAACCGTTTTGCCTGACCGAGGCGGAAGCGCGGTCTCAGCTCGGTGTGTCCTTGGGAGTATGATGTGAACAAACTGATCATCCTTTGCTGGCTTGTCGTCGCGGCGTGCGCCAGCGAGCCGCCCGCTGACGAAACGGCACGACAGCCGGCGCTGGACGAGTCGGAGACCCCTCCGGCTGTCGCTCCCCTTCCACCGATGCCGCCGTTTCCTGAGCCCCGAAGCGGTGTGTTGAACGCGACGAGCGCGGGAGAACACACCATCGAAGGCGCGTGGAAGGCACAGGTTGGGGTGTGCGACGATCCTGGGACTCTTCAGGTGCTCGCCGAGGTACCGGGAACCGGTACACTCATCTTGCTGCGCCTCCCGCCAGCCGACGCCGAACGGACGGGTACGTATCCCATCGTCGTTGCGGATTCGGGCTTGCCACCCCCGCCTGCCGCACAAGTGGGTGTCCAATTATTTCGCGACGCACAGGGACTCGCCTTCCAAGCGAGCGAAGGCGAGGTGCAGATCTACGGATACGGCGCCAACGTGAGTGGCCGCTTCGCGGTGACGCTGCGTGAGATCCAGTCGAGTACGCTCATCCAGTACACGGGTGTGTTTGCCGGTATTGCGGTTGAGCATCTTTCGGACGACTACTGCGAGCGCATGAAGTCCGCGGTGCAACAGGCCGGCTCCGAATTCGGGGTGCACTGACGCGATGCGACGATTAGGTTTCGTGCTGACCTATGGATAAGACGTACTATCGCAAGGGATTTGGTCTCAAGCGCGAGATCATGGGTACCCTGAGCGATGATTACCACAGTCAATTGGTAGACCGTGTCAGGGCGGCCGGCGGCTCGTTGAGTGTCGGCGGTACCACGTTCCGTCTCGCCAAGGAGTTTGGCTTCTGTTATGGCGTGGATCGTGCGGTCGAGTACGCGTACGAGACGCGGAAGCAGTTTCCGGACAAAGTTATCGTGCTTGTGGGAGAGATCATCCACAATCCCCATGTGAATGGTAAGCTCGAGAGCATGGGTATCACCATTCTGCGACCGGGTGCGGATGGCCGGTTCTCCTTCTCAGCCATCACCCCGGACCACGTGGTCATTCTCCCGGCCTTCGGCGTGACGCTCAACGATTTCCAACATCTGCGCGAGTTGGGGTGCGTCCTGGTAGACACGACGTGTGGCTCCGTGCTGAATGTGTGGAAGCGCGTCGAGCAGTACGCGCGGGACGGGTTCACGGCAGTCGTGCACGGCAAGCACTACCACGAAGAAACCAAGGCCACGGCGAGCCAGGTGGACAAGTATGACGGCGGCAAGTACCTGGTAGTTCGTGACATGGCAGAAGCGGAGCTGCTGTGCCACTACATTGAATCCGGTGAAGATCGGGAGGGAATGGAGGCCAGGTTCGGCGAGAAGGTGAGTGAGGGTTTCGATTTCAGCCACGATCTCGAGCGGGTGGGTATCGCAAATCAGACGACGATGTTGGCGTCCGAATCCCTCGCAATTGCGGACCGGATTCGGCAGTCGGTTGAGCGGCGATATGGCGCGGACGCAGTGCAGCAACACTTCCGTTCCTTCGATACGATCTGTTCGGCGACGCAGGAGCGGCAGGACGCGGTGCTGGAACTGATTGAGGAGCCGCTCGACGTGATGGTCGTGATTGGCGGGTACAACTCCA
>JBFHWR010000399.1:0-3020 GCA_041599395.1 Gemmatimonadales bacterium
CCCGGTATCTCTTCCGAACCAACCGATGCTCGCAGCCGCGGTGCAAGCGGGTTCGAGACGTCGACAATGTGCAGTCCGGAGGTTTCGCTCACGAGCACGAGATGATCCCCCGCCGCCACGAGGTCAACGGCGCCGCTCAGGCGACCGTTGGGATTGTAGGTGGCACTTCGTTCCAAGAAATTGTTCTGCGGATCCCCGTCGTGCAGCGTGTTCACGTCCACCACGATCAGGCCTTCCTGCCGGTCAGCCACGAACGCGTATCGGAACAACGGCGCAATGGGTTGCTCGAGGTTCTCGGGCAGCTGCGGTCTGTCCAGATTCATCGGAACGCTGCTTGGGAGCGCGACCGCGGTCGCATCTGCGGTCTTGACACGCAGTCTCTCGCCAAACGGGCTGTTCTGTGAACCAACGAGGCGCTGCGCCACGTTTTTGTTGTCCACGTTGGCGCGGTCTAGCACACGAAGACCGCCACCACCGTCTGCCACGAACACGTACTCGCCGCGCGCCGCTATGCCGCGCGCGTCGCTCGTGCCAACACCGTAAGCCGTCGCGAGATTCCGCCCGCCGGCCACCAACGCATTGTACGAGTCCTCTTCCAGCACGCTGTGGAGATAGCTGCCCATCACCGGCTGCGGTTCCCGACCCTCCGTGACCTTGACCGCCTGAACACCCTTCCCCCCGAGCGCCAGATAGACATACTCTCCGATGAAATTCAACGCATTCGTGCCCTGTCCGAGCAGCGACTGCAGCCATGCATTGTTGTCGTTCTGAGATGAGAGATGGCAGTCCGTACACTGCATCGTCTCCTTCTCGCGCACAGTATGGGGAATGTTCGGCGAGAACGCGTACCCGGAATACCCCGGCGCGGAAATCGTCGGCTGTTGATGGACAACCGTTTGCCGGTTTCGCGCGGTCACCGTGACGAGCACCGACGAAGCGGATCGCATGGGTGAGAACTTATTGCCTTTGGACGACCCGTTGATGCCAATCAAGAAATTGTCAGCCCGCAGGACCTGAGGGTTGTAGTAGACCTGTCCACGGCTGGTTTCACCTTCATAGTGCTTGGCATCGAGCTTGTCGTTCACGTCGAGCACGAGGTGGCAGCCGTAGCAGCCGGTATTCCACGAGGTGTGACACGTGTAGCACTCGATCTTCTGGTTATCGTGCGCCAGCGGGGCGCTCCCGAGGTTTGCCGCGCCCCACGACCCGTCGGGATGCATCGTCTTGGCCTTTGCGGCCAGCTCGTCGTACTGCGGGCTGTCCGGATTGACGATATCGACGAGTTGCGGCACCTCCCATTCCACTCCCTCATACATCTTTGAGCGCTGGATGACCGTCTGCTCCCGGAGTTCAAACTGTCTGGACCCAAACGCCGTGCGTGGCCCGCTCAGCCGATTGGCGAGTTCGGTTCCGCCATTGATTCCCGACGTGACGAGAGTCGCTCGAGCCTGAACCGTGCCGTGGCAGTCAATGCAGGCGATCTCAATGGGATCGGGTGTGGCGCCCCAAATCCGTCCGTCCCCATGCACGTCTTGCTCCGTATGGCAGTCGATACAGTGCATACCACGCTCGAGATGCACGTCGCGCAGGTGGACGGCCTTTGCGAACTTGTCCGGGTCATCGTGGGCAATCAGCCGATCCGCGTCGTCGAGTAACCGTCCCTGCCGGTCGCGTTTATAGACCTTGCGGAAGTTCCACGTGTGCCCGTGGTGATCGGAGAACTGCACCTGATCGAAGTTTGGGTTCCGATCCCACAGCGCCTCACGATCGGTCGTGTTCATGTACTTGTCGCGACGCACCCCCTCATCCAAAATGTCGTCCGCATTGGTCTCCTGATCCCACCACATGGAGCCCGTATACGTCTCCAAGGCGGCGTTCCCCTGGTGGTGATGGCAGGTCAGGCATTGGGACACCGGGACGCGCACCGTGAGGCGGTGCGCGACCGGATGGCCTCTCTCATCCTTGGGAATGCTGGGGTCTGCGGATCCCGAATGGCCCGATGCGCCCCCACGTCGATAAAAGTCGGTGATCTCGGGACCACTGTGCAGCGAGTCGCGGTCATTGGCATAGACGACATGGCATGCCGTGCAGCCGCTGTTCCGATAGTCACCCGTGGTCTGATTCGTCCCGACAAACCACAGCGTGGGATCGTTCAGCCGCGTCTTCTGAACCGCCAAGCCTGCGCCGGCGACTTTGAAGTCCGTGCCGCGCGCCCGCTGTCCCGCAGCGTTGTTGCCGCGTTCCAAGACACGGAACGGATCGAGCGCCGGAATGATCTGAAACCGCGGCAACGGCTCGAGTTTCGGCACGAGGCTCGTCGGACTGCGGTTTGCAATGTCCACCAGCCCGGCGGCCTGATTCGACCGGGTGGATCGGACAATTGCCGGCGTCCCGTCGGGCATGTAGCCCTCACCGTACACCGGCGTCTTTGCGGCCAACACGCCGTTGTTGTAGAACGCCGCCTGCGGGACGAGCGCCCCGGTCGCCATGATCGAACTCAACATCCGGCCGGCGATCTCGTCATGACAGGTGCCGCACGTCTGCTCGACCACACGGAAATCCCCGGGATTCATGAACCGAATGAACTCGGGCGACTCGTAGTTGAGCACCGCGTAGCTCACTTCGGGATTCGCCGACGTGGCGAATACGTCGCGGTGGCGCGGCTGCACGTGCGCCCGGTCTTTATCAGTCGCTTGCCCGTTGCCTCCGTGACAGTCTACGCACGTAATCCCAATTTCGTCGTCACCGTCCGCATGCATCGACTCGATACCGACGTGACAGCTCAGACACCCATCCGAGCGCAACCCGCGTTCAGACGGATCATTCGGTTGTGGCGGAGGCTGCCACGCGAGAAGCGGGACCGCCACCGCCATCGCCAGGGCCAACACGGATTTCTGCGGGAGGTTCTTCTGCATTGATGGAACCTCAGTAGACCGCCACGAGGGCGATGGTTCCGGTGAAAAGGGGGTCACTACTGCCCAACAGCGCCTCGCCGGCCCCTTGCGGGAAGAAGGCGCCAC
>JBFHWR010000400.1:0-3017 GCA_041599395.1 Gemmatimonadales bacterium
CGTCGAACAGGTCGCGGCCGAGCGAGGTGGACTCGATTGGGTCATCTGCGCGGCCGGGATTGTCCGTGATCGGGTCAGCTGGAAGATGTCCGATGCGGATTGGCAAGAGGTGATTGCCGTGAACCTGACCGGTGCATTCAACGTCGCGCGGGCGACTGCTCAGCGGCTGCGCGCGTCCCGCTGTGGGCGGTTGGTGTTTGTGGGATCGATCAACGGCACGCGCGGTCGGTTCGGCCAGGTGAACTATGCGGCCTCGAAGGCGGGGCTGGTGGGCGTGGTGCGGTCGCTCGCGCTCGAACTTGCGCGCGAGGGCGTCACCGTAAACGTCGTCGCGCCCGGTTTCATCGACACGGACATGACCCGTGACCTTCCTGAGAGCGTGCGACAGCGAAGCGTCGAGCGTACGCCGTTGGGAAGGGTGGGGCGGGCGGACGAGGTCGCGAGCGTTGTCCGGTTCCTCTGTAGCGACTCGGCGGCGTTCGTGACGGGAACGGTGCTTCCCGTGGACGGCGGCCAACTTCTGGGCGGCGTGTAGCCGGAGGTGCACATGACCATCCGCGTTGCGGTCTCAGATGGAATCGGTCGGATCGTGCTCGATCATCCGCCGCTCAACATCCTAACGCGCGACCTGATGACGAACCTGCGGGACGCCCTCACGCGCCTCGAGAGGGAACGAGGCCTCCGTGTGCTCGTGCTCTCGGGGGAGGGTAAGCACTTCTCAGCGGGCGCCGACGTGGGAGAACACGTACCGCCACACTACAAAGGACTCATCCCGGAGTTCCTCGAGACCGTCGAGATGATCGCCGCCTTTCCTGCCCCGGTAGTGGGAGCCGTACGCGGCAGATGTCTGGGCGGTGGCTTCGAGCTGGTTCAGGCTGCGGACCTGATTGTGGCCGGACAGGGCGCGACGTTTGGACAGCCGGAGATCTTGCTGGGCGTCTTTCCTCCGGTTGCATGTGCGTTGTTGTCGCATCGGCTCTCGTACGGCCTGGCCGCGGAGATCGTGTTGACCGGTGATGCGATTGACTCCCAACGTGCCGTCCAAGCCGGGCTGGTACAGCGAGTGGTGCCGGATGAGAAGGTGGAAGAAGAAGCGCTGGAGCTTGCGCGCAGCCTGTCGCGACACAGTGCAGCGTCGCTCCGCATCACCAAGCGTGCGCTCCGGGCATGCGCTCCCGACGCCTCGGCGGCGCTCGACGTGGCGGGGAGGCTCTACATGGAGGAGCTGATGGCGACCGAGGATGCAGTGGAAGGCTTGAACGCGTTCCTGGAGAAACGGAAGCCCGCGTGGAGTCATCGATGACCGTCGGTCCCACGCCGCAGGCGTCGGTCGAGTTGTTTCCCGACTGGAAGGGCAAGTCGCTGGAGGAAATCTTGTGGCACTGTCGCGAGCTGGTCGAAGACACCGGATTTCCCACAGTGCGTCGATGGCGAGAACGTGGCGGTAAGGTCGTCGGACACTTTCAGGTCTACTTTCCCGAAGAGATCGTTCATGCGGCCGGCTTGCTGCCCTTCAAAGTGCGCGGCGCATACGTCGAGCCGGTTCAAGCCGACTCGCGGTTTGGTTCGTACCTCTGCTCGATTCTCAAGACGTCGTTGGAGCTGGTACTGAGCGGCCGCGTCACACTCGACATGTTCGTCACCCACCCGATCTGCGACGCCGCTCGGAACCTTGCCGCCGTCTGGGGCCGCAATTTCCCGTACCCGTGTCAGATCCTGTACTTGCCGCAAAATGCCAATTCCACCCACGCGGCGGAGTACCTGACGTGTGAGTACGCGCGGCTGAAGCGTTGCGTGGAGGAGATTGCCGGTCGCGAGGTGGCAGACACCGACCTTCGCCGGTCCATTGCCGTGTTCAATGAGAACCGCGCGCTGCTTCGCGACGTATACGCGGTCAAGCGCACGACTCCGTGGTTGCTGTCGGTCGACGAAGCATACGTGCTCCTGTCGGTTGGAGGGCTCGTGCCACGAGAGGAGCACAACGAGCTGCTCCGCACGGTACTACCCCTCATTCAGGAACGCGACGCAAAACGGCAGGACAGAGTTCGGGTCGTCTTCGAAGGAGGGTTTTGCGAGCAGCCCCCGCTGGATCTCATACGCACGATCGGACGGTCGTGCTACGTGGTGGACGACGATCTGCTGATCGGTCTTCGTTGGATCCTGGACGATGTACCAACGAATGGCGACCCCCTGTCAAACCTGGCACGCGCGTACTTGGAGCACTCGTCCTACAGCCCCGTGCAGCACGATCTCCGAAAGCCAAAGGAAGCGATGCTGCTCAACCGCATTGAGGCCGCCGGAGCCCAAGCTGCAATCGTGACGGCCGCCAAGATGTGCGAGCCCGGGTTGGAGGAGCAGGTGGCCTATACACGCGCGCTGGACGGGGAAAACGTCCCGTACTTCGTGAGCGAGTTCGAGGAAAACATGACCAGCTTCGATCATTTGGAGATCCAGTTGGAGACATTTGTCGAAAACCTCCTGTTCGATTAGAGCGAGTGAACGTGATGATCGATTCGACAGTCGATGGGTCCATCGTCGGACGCGGCAACAAGGACGGGGCGGCGCTGTTTCGTGCGTGGTTCGACGGACTAACCGAGGCCGCACGACACGATAGGCAAAGCGCGTATGTCTTCGTCATGGGAAGCTTCGCGGAGCTGCTGCGCGTCTTCGACCTTCCCATTGTGTTTCCTGAGATCAACTCGCTTCAAACGGCGGTGCGACGGGTAGCGCATGAGTACCTGAACGAGGCGGAGGACTACGGGTACTCGCCGGATATCTGCGGTTACGTGAAGGCGGACGTGGGCACGCAGCTTCGCGGTGGCGAGCATCCCATGGGGCAAATTCCCAAACCGGCTTTGGCTGTCTACACCAACGCCTGCAACACGTACATCAAATGGGCCGAGATCTGGGAGCGGATGTATCACATTCCCACGTTCACGCTCGATGTGCCGGGTACCCGCATGGCCGGCGGCCAAACGTTTACCGGCGATCGCGACTTCGAGAACGATCGCTCGTAC
>JBFHWR010000401.1:0-3004 GCA_041599395.1 Gemmatimonadales bacterium
GCGCGAGTTCAACAGCTACTCAATCTCATGTTTCGGCTGGTCCTGCGGAATAGAGGAATCGACAGTGGGCTCTGGAGTCCTTATCTGCTATACGTTGGTCGCAAGCACGGCGCCGGCGGGACCTGAGCGTCGTCGTCTCGGGTGACGGAGACCGGGCGACCGAAGGGCTGGTGACGCGCCACGAGCCATGATGCGCAAACCACCTCGCGGGGCTGAGTCGCGTCACGCGGGACCGGCGCCCGGGGTCCGCCCGGAACCTGCATCCCTCATTGCGCGGCTGGTTGGTCGTCGAGGGGAGCGGCCGGAAGATTCTCCTCGAGGTAACCCGTCACGACCGCCGCAACCACCTCGTGTCCGGCAGGACTCCAATGGTCATCGTAGACGGCATCACCTTGGTTGCGCCGGGCGAGGAGCGCGTCGGTCGGGTCGATCACGGGGATGCCGAGTCCCTCACACGTCTCGACGACCCAGGAACGCCACGCATCGTCGCGCGGAAGCCGGCCGAACAGCTCTTGATCCTCGAACGGCACGTACAAGACCGCGAACTCCCTCCCGTCACCGCGTACCGCCCGCGCAAAATCCGCCAGGATATTTCGTGTCAGCATCCTGGCGTCCGCTAACACGTCGGGGGGCCACGTCGAGGGCGGGGCATCCCAATCCACTGCCGGCCGGGACCACTCGGAGCGAGCATCTTCGTCCGGCGTCGCCTGCCGCTGCGACAGCCCGCCAAAGATCCACGTATAGAAGATGTTGGCCAACATCGAATGCGCCTGGATGAACTTGCGGATGGGCTTGCGCTCCGGAGTGCCCGCGAAACGCACCTCATACCCCGCGCGACCGCCGCTGAGAACCGCCAACGGCGCCCGGCTCTCCCCCGCTAGTGTATAGGAGTGATCGCGCGGATCGTTTGCAAAGAAGAGGTAAACCACGAGATCGAGGTCGTACAGCTCCCCATACTTCCGATAGTTCAAGAGAGAGTGGAGCGTACCCCAATCGTAACCACCGAACGCCAACGTTTCGACGTGCTGCCCACGAATGTGCGTCGGTATCTGCCGGAAGTAGGTGGCCTCGAGCGGCACCTGCTGCCCCTCAGCATACTTGTCGCCGAAGAACCCCACGCGAAACGTGGAATCAGGTTTCGCTGCCTCGTGCTCGACATCCAGGAACCCATGTCGATTCGGAGTCCGCTTCACCAACCGGACGTCGTGGTATGTAACGGGCCGACCGTGTACCAACAGCCGCGTCTCTGGGTCGAACCTCGTCGATCCGTAGCTATCCCTCGGGAGCAGGCTCGGCACGGTCCGAATGACAACTTCCCCCGCCAGGAGCGCCAACCCGATCAAGACCACCGCCACCGCCGCCGGAATGCGCGCCCTGCGGATCCAGCCGCGCGTGCGAGGGAAAGAACCGCTTCTGGCGACACCCGCGGGGGTTCCCACGCGCGGAAACGGGCTATAACAGTCGTTGCGGTCCGCTTTGACATCCGTATCCATCGATCACCGAATCCCCGTGTGATTCCCCAGGGTGGCCGTCACGCCACGTTCCCTGAGGAGAGCGGTCAAGCGATTTCCGGAGCCAAGGGCGTTGAGTAAATGAGACACGTCGCGTACCATGCGTCGAGCTGGCACGACAGCGGACGGGGGACGGTGCAGGAACCGGACCATGCCGGAGTCGGTAGCTAGCCGCTGGGTGGCGCGCGATCACCGCCGGGACCGACATCCGCCGCCGATTCTTTGGCTGGCTCCGCATGGAGGATTAGTTTCCACCAGCGGGGAGGGCTAGACCTAACTGGTAAGGCAGCGGTCTTGAAAACCGCCGGGCGCAAGCCCTTCGGGGTTCGAATCCCCGGCCCTCCGTAAGCGTACCCCTCCGCTTCGCGTTGTTTGTTCGGCTCGCCTCCGCTTACCGCACCCCGGGGCGAAGTGACAGTTTCGTGCGGCGCCATACCCCCAACCAGTCAAGAGCCGCGCAAACCCCGCACGACGGGCAGCGATGTTACAGGTGTTGCACGAGTGCCACAATGCTCGTGTGGGGGCGAACGCGCGGGCCGTCGTATCCGCGCAACTCTTGACAGGCGTTGGGATGAGCACCGATGGTGGCCGTTCCGTTCGACTCCCCCAACGACACGACCTCAGTTGTTTTTGCTACCGTTACGACGGAGGAAAGCATGTTCCGCCGGGGAATTGCCTTCGCATCGATTGTGCTCATGTCCGCTGTGGTGATCAGCTACTCGATCCCATTGACCGACCCCAGTTTTCAAGAAGCGCGACAGTAACGATAGGAGGCTGTGAGTTCAAGAAACAGGAAACCAGGCGCGGAGTCATCCTGTACTTGCGGGAGGATTGTCAGACCGGTGACTTCATTGAGGTGCCGGATGGCTCCACCCTGGACGGGCGTAATCATACGATCTCCGCGGCCGTGCCGTCTTCAGGATCCGCCGTGGTGCAGTCTGCGTTCGGTGCCACTTCTCGGTCGATTCCTTGTCGTGGGTGCGAAGCGCCTGATGCTCAGCAGGAACAAAGTCTCCATGGAACCGGGCGTGGTCATCCATGGGCACGGCATTCGCCTGGAACCGGCCCTGATCGAGAAGCTCTACATAGTGGGGAATACCGTAATTGGCGGGCAAACCGGCATCTTTTTCGCTGAGTCCATGGTCACGTTAGGACTCGTCACCCGCAACACGCTCATCGGCAACAAGACGGGACTCTCGCTTTCCGGACTGCAGGCGAGAACGCACCTGCGGGTGATAGCCAACAGGATTCGAGAATCCGAAGAAAACGGAATGGTGGTATTCAATCCGCAGGGGGCGGCGCCTCGCGACGTCGTCGCGGGCAAGGAGCCGAGTTCCCCCCCGGAGATTTGCCGCCGCGACCTGGCAGTCGTGGGCGCCGATGATGACGATGATGACGATCAGGACGACAAGAAGAGGGATTCCTGACCGTACCGGATCGCCGGACGTCGTGGCGCGCCGGGCTACCGACCGATCCCAACGTACTGGAACCCC
>JBFHWR010000402.1:0-2995 GCA_041599395.1 Gemmatimonadales bacterium
AACCCAAAACAGATTTCACGCCCTTGGTAGTCGGCGTCGGGACCGTCGTAGAGGATGCACTGCACGTCGTGGGTGTACCCGGTGCCCGAAAAACCCGTCAAGACATCGGCGAAACATCCCACGAATTGCGGACTCTGTGGACTCTGGAGGTTGATCATGTGCAAGCCCCCACCACACGTCCGGCTGCCACCGCTGCTGCCTACGGCGTACGCGAACCCCGTTTCGGTATTGATTGCGAGATTGTGCACACTATTGATTGAGGTGTAGCGCGCGGTTTCGCTGAAGTTCATTGGGACACGACCGTGTCCTCGCAACTGGCTCAGATCGAACACCTGCATGCCGTGACTACCAGCACCGTCGGCGATGATATACACGTGGTCGTTGTAGACTTTGAGGTCCCGCCACGCGCTCGGCGGCGATCCCGACGACCTCGGTAATTGGCCGACAAAGACCGGGTTGATCGGGTCCGTCACGTCGACGAATGCCACGCCCTCGGTTTTGCCAACGAGCGCGTACTCATGCCCAGTCGTTCGATCGGTCCAACCCCAGAGGTCATTGACCCTCACACCCTCGCCCCCACCCAGCCCGCCAATCGGCAGGTACGACAGCAGGTCAATGCCGTCGCACGGGAACAGCGCGGCCGCTTGCCCACTCGAGCACGGAGCGGGAGCGCCGGTGACCGCGCCACCCAACGGTCCCGTCAGCCGCACGGTGACGGGGCGTGACGTTTCGAGCGATCCACTTGCCGCGGTCACGGTCGCCGTGCCCTCGGACATGGCCGTCAACCGGCCGGTTTGGTCGACCGCTATGACGCCGGGATCCGTGGAGGACCAGGTAATGGCCGTTGACGGAATCCCGTTTCCCATTGAATCGACCACACTGGCCTGTGCGACGGTACTCCCGAGAATGACGGAAAGGCTGATGGTTGGCGTCTGAAGCTGAATCCCGACCGGGACCTGGGAGACCCGGACGCCGGCGAAATCCGATGCCGGCCCGGCCACGACCCGGACTGTATCCGTGCCCGTTCCGAGCGAAGTGAGCACACCTGCAGAGTCTACGCGAACAACCGCGTTCCCGTCCACCGACCATGTCAACGGCACATCGGCGAGGGCGGCACCGCTCGAATCGCGCGCCGTGGCTTGGAGGGCTACCGACGACGCGATCGCCCCGAAGGCGATGTCCTCCTGCGTGATGGTTACGGACGCCACTGACGCGTTTCCGGGGTCCGGATCGTCAGGGGGCGCCGTCGGCGCATCCCTGCCGCAGCCGACAACAACAACGCAAACTGCCAAGACTGACAGCGCGGGGTGTTTCTTCATAGTTTTCTTCATACTTTTTGGACGACGAGCGGAACGCGAAATATAGCGCGCAGCCCAACAGCGTGAACAGTGTTGTACCCCCGCAACGCCGTGACGTTCATACAACGGTGCTCGACCGAACAAACGATGTGCAGGCGATAACGCTTCTACTTGGAGACAGGAACCGTGTATAACTCCATCGTTGGATTCTTGTCCGTAGCCGTTCTCACGACTTCCCTACCCGCGCAGCGGCTCGAACCCGGACACATCGAAGCACTCGCCAACCAGCAGACGTCGCCGGCCATCGCGCTCTTCCGCGAATACCTGTCCATCCCGAACGATGCACACCACCCTGAGGATCTCAGGGGAATACTCGACTGGCTCACCAACCGGTTCCGCGAGCGGGAATTCGTTACCGAAGAGCTGGAAACCGGCCGTATTCCAGTCCTGCTTGCGGAGCGAACATTCCCCGGCGCCGTCCGAACCGTCTTGATCTACCTCCAGTCGGACGGACAGCCGGTCGACCCAAGCGCGTGGCATCAGGCCAGCCCGTACGAACCGGTGCTCAAGGCACGGACCGCCCCGGAGGAGTGGCAGGAGATCGCATGGGAGCGTCTCGACGGGGAGTTCGACCCCAACTGGCGGATCTTCGCGCGGTCCGCCTCGGACTCAAAGGGACCGAATATCCAGTTCTTGAGCGCTCTCGACGCCATGCGCCGAGCGGGTGTCGTGCCCAACGTCAACCTCAAAGTGATCGTCGATACCGAGGAAGAACTCGGGTCCCCCAACCTGGCGGCGGTCGTCCGCCGTTACCGGGACAAGCTCGCGGCAGACATGCTCGTGATCTTTGACGGCCCCCCTCACATCACGGGGCGGCCCACCCTCACGTTTGGCGCGCGGGGTATTGCGACCGTGACGCTCACGACCTATGGACCGCGGGTCCCGCAGCACAGCGGTCACTACGGAAACTGGGCGCCGAATCCCGCCCTTCGCATGACGCAGATCCTGGCCTCCATGAAGGACGAGCACGGCCGGGTCACGATTCCCGGCTTCTATGACGGCGTGTCGATCGACGAAGCCACGCGGACGATGCTGAGGCAGGTTCCTGACGATGAGCCGGCTATCATGCGCGCCCTGGGGCTCGCCATCTCAGACAGCGTAGGACTCTCGCTCCAAGAGGCGCGGCAATACCCGTCACTCAACATTCGGGGGCTGTCATCCGGGTGGGTAGGATCACAGCGCCGTACTATCATTCCCGGCACCGCGACCGCGGAGCTGGACGTCCGTCTGGTGATGGAAGTCGACCCGCACCGTCTACTTGGTTTGATACGGGAACATATCGAACAGCTCGGATACTACGTGATCGACCGCATGCCTACTGAAGACGAGCGCCTGTCGCATCCGCGAATCGTCACGATGACCACGAACATTTCATATGGTGCCTTCCGCACGGATTTCGATTCGGAGCCAGGACGCTGGCTGTCCGCCGCGCTCGAGCATTACCATGGAGAGGAACCGATCAAGATCCGAACCAGCGGCGGATCGATCCCGATTGCGTTCTTTGTCGAGGAGCTCAACATCCCGGCGGTAACGGTTCCGACCGTCAATCCGGACAACAATCAGCACAGTCCGAATGAGAACATCCGATTGGGCAATTTCCGGGGGGGCATTGCGACGATGCTTGCGGTGTTGACCGA
>JBFHWR010000403.1:0-2981 GCA_041599395.1 Gemmatimonadales bacterium
CTCCGGCGGGCACAACTCGCTCGTGTGTCACCGGTCTCATTCCTTTTCGACCAGCCGAGAATGGTCGCCGGGTTTCCGGTCGCCGTGCTGGGGGCCGGCGTCCTGGCATTCGGGCGAGAGTGGCGAGCGTATCGTTTGGTAGGCTGGACCGGCATCGTCGCGTTCGTGAGCCTCATTCTGCTTCGCGGGAAGAGTTACTACGCGGGTCCGCTCTACCCGGTCCTGCTCGGCGCTGGAGCGGTCATGTTGGAACGCATCGGCAGGCCACTGTGGGGCGGCGCCGTGCGATGGGGATTGGTGGGTCTCATGATTGGGTACCTCGCGTTGCTGTTTCCGCTTGGCCTGCCGCTGCTGCGGCCGGGCACGATGGAGCGGTATCTGGCGGCCATCGGACTTCAGAGCACTGCCGGGACGAACATCGGGGTCCGTGAGCGCATCCCACAGGATTATGCGGACATGCTGAACTGGAAAGAACAGGTTGCTGAGGTCGCACGCGTGTACAACGGCTTGCCACAAGAGGATCGGGAGCGCGCCGTGATCCTGGCATCCAACTATGGAGAAGCCGGGGCCATTGATTTCTACGGAGAAGGCTACGGGCTCCCACCAGCACGTGCGTTTGTGGGAACCTATTGGTTCTTCGGACCGGGAGAGCTGCCGGGCGATGTACGGGTGTTACACGGCTTCAGCGAAGACGACTTCAGCAACTCCTGTGAAACCCTCGACCCAGCCGGGTATATCACCCATCCCTTTGCGGTCGCGGAGCAGCGAGACCTCACGATTTTCGTGTGCCGCGGCCCGAGTCAAACGCTCCAAGAGGTATGGCCATCGCTGGAAGGTGAGAATTGACCGCGGTTAGCGGCAAGCAAAGTCGCTCAGGGCTCGATCACCGTACCGATGACTCCGCCTCCCGGTTGATCGAGAATCATGACGGTGCGGGACTCGCCATCCGGAACCGAGATTGGGGCCAGCCGCAACAACGAGTCACCCAAGATCGGAGCCCCTGCGGAATCGCGACGTTCGGTGGTTACGAAGACCGTCCAATCGCCGGGATCGCTTTGCAGGTACGGCGACACCGCGCGGTACCGAAACGGGAACATGATCGTGATGAATTCCTGGAAATCGGGTTGGGTGCGCCAGATGTCCAGTGCCGGAGCGTTTGCGGCAAAGTGAACGGCCCGCAGCTTGCTCTTCCCAGCGGGAACGACCGAGCCGGAATCCGTGAGCACCCACGGATTGATCACACTGGATGAATCCACCGTGAGAACGACGACGCTGTCGTCAACGGAGAACTCCAGCGACGTGCCAGGAAAAAAGTTGGCTGACGTGACCGAGCGAAACGCGACGACCTGATTACCGGCGGGCACCGCGGTAAACTCGCTGGCTTCTCCGTACGGTACGCCCGCCAGGACCACCGATTCACCAACCAAGACGTCCACCGCAGGAACGTTAGCGATCGTGTGGACGATTCGGAGCAACGCCGAGTCGGCGCTGACCATTGGTACCTGACCGGGATCGGTGACCTCGTCGTTGCACGCGAGCGCACCCCCCAGGTAAAGCACGAACACTGTGATCGATTTGACCCGCATCACTGATTCCAACCGTCTTCGATTAGGTGGATGAAACGTAACACGACGTAGAGTCTAAATTGCCCGGCTCGGCGCAGCACACTAGCGGATCCTGGACGCCAATGTGCCGAGCTGCCAGGCCTCGTATTCGACCGCGGATTCCATGGTAACACCATCCGCCGTTGCAGGTTTGTAGCGCCATTCGTGTATCTCGTCGTGAATGACGCCCCACAGCGGGTTCCCCGTGTGAACGTCAGTGACTCTCATGACCTCTCCCGCTGCAGAGAGCAAGACCCGGATGCGGAATCCGGACGCAACACGGAACGCCCGCCGGACCGAGAATCGGTCCATGACCGTAACGGTTTGCCGCGGGCCTCTGAGCGACGCGGTCTCCAGCACGGCCGCGCAGAACGCCGCTCGTTCGATGCGAATTGACGAATTCGCGCCGGTCCGAAATCGGAGGCGCGCTGCCCACGGATCACCGGCGTCTCGAGTACTCAACCGGCGCTCGACGCTCGAGACCACTTCCGCCGTCTCCTCCTCGCTCAGGCTCGTTTCGGACGCTTGTGCATGAGCGTGCCCGTCGAATCCAAACACGACGGTGACGGCGATGGCGCGGCCGCGTGTCGCGAAGGTGATGCTCCCGACGTCCCGCGCGAGCCGCGCGGAATCGACGACGGCGAAAACGGGTGGCAACCGGCCGGACATCGGCCTGGGGTCACACGTGCCGGGCGCGAGGTCCGTGCCTTGGCGACCCGGGCCCCCGCAGGCCAAGAGGACCAAAACCCCGAAAAGTGAACGATGCACGATAGGTGTTTGCCTCGCTTCGACTCCCAGCGGACGCCGTCCCCCGGCGGAACGCGGCCCGCAACAAACGTCAGGCGGTCGGGCGGTCAGAGACAAAGGACCACCCGGAAAGCCCAAACGTACCGCCGGGGTCGTGCAACGGCCAAAAAACCGTGGCACCGCATCAGAGCGCAGATTGACTTCCGGGCTCATACCGGCAAACTAGACGTGTGAGCAGCCGTCTACCGCGCGTTCAGGCCATTGTGCTCGCTACCCTCGTCATGGCGTGCAGTTCCAGCGATCGGTCTGGGTTCGACCGTGGAACACGTGAGGACCGGGCCGGCCTCTTTGATTATGTCTTCACGAAGACGCTCGAGCGTGAGTCGTTTTCCCCGGTCAAGGCTGCGCGACTCGGCCTGGATATCGAACGAGCAATGCACGCGTATCGCGCAGAGTTGATCGCGGCCGACAGTGATGACGAACTCTTTCATGCGTTAGCGAAGATCAGCAACGGTAGACGCCATCGCGGCAGCGATCGATGACCGGACAAAGGTGGTGACGGTTCCGACGGTCACGTTTTCGCCGGGGTTCGTGACGAACGTCGCTGAGCTGTCCAGCGTCTGCCGCAAG
>JBFHWR010000404.1:0-2951 GCA_041599395.1 Gemmatimonadales bacterium
GCTCCAGCATTTCCGTATCGTCGACCGTGGCACAGTCGCGGCGCATGACGTCGGCCACAGGAGTTGCATGCCCGTCTTGCTGGAGTGCTCGCACCAGGTCGCGGCGGATCAGCAAGCCGGCCAGTTCGCCACCGTGCACGATCGGGAAGTCCTGTTGCGCGCCGGCGAGGAGCTCGTCGACGGCGTCCTGGAGCGTGGCCCCCGCATCGAGCACGTGATAATTCGTCATCATGGCGTCTCGCACCGGGATGCCCGCGAGCGCGGCCCGCGTCGACGTGTGCGTGGCCTCTTGTTGGGCGCCGAGATACACGAAGATCGCAATCAACAACAGAAACGGATTGAATAGCAGACCCACGACGCCAAACGCGATAGCCATTATCTGCCCGACGCTTGCCGCGATTTGGGTTGCTGCTACGTATTCCAGTCGATAGGCAAGCAGTGCGCGAAGCACTCGTCCGCCGTCCATGGGAAATGCAGGAAGGAGGTTGAATCCAACCAGGAAGAGATTCACCCACATGAGCTGAGCACCCAAGTGCCCGCCAATTGTGACGGCCTCGGCAGGAGCGCGAGCGCCGCCAGTCACCGTCAAGACAACGGCTAACGCCGCCGCAATAGCGACGTTCACCGCGGGGCCGGCCAATGCCACCAGCAGCTCCTGGCGTGGGTCGTCCGGCATCCTGGCCAGGCGCGCGACCCCGCCAATAGGGAGCAGCGTGATGTCTTTTGTCTCGATGCCGAACCGCTTTGCGGTGAGCGCATGACCCAACTCGTGAAGGACCACGCAGGCAAACACCGCGAGAATGAGCACCACGCCTTGGACCGCTCGGAGTGTCCCAGCGCCCTGTGCGGCGTGAATGAAGATCACCCAGACGATGATCAACAAGAACGTCCAGTGGACCTGGATCCGGATGCCTGAGATGACGGCGAGTTTCCACGCCCATTTCATATCACGTCATCACTCCCAGTTCGAGTTCACGGACGCGGGCGACTGCGTATCAAGACGGCCGCAGACAACGGTGAGCGTTCAGGAACGTAACTACGGGGACAGCGTTTGGATAACGCAATCGCGGGCCCGGCCGTGAGCGCACAGCCGGGCCCGCATGCGCACCCGGGTTCCGAGCGTCCCCCTACTTGATGGTGATACGGCTCTTCACGGCAAGCTCCGTCTTGGGAAGACGTACGACCAGGACACCGTCCTGGTGAGTGGCCGTGATCTCGTTTCCCTTCACCGCTTTGGGTAGGCGGAGCGACCGTAGGAATCTCCCTTCCTCCCGTTCGGTCCACAGGAAGTTCTCTTCTTCCCGCTCTTTGCGGTTCTCCCGATGACCGGACAGCGTCAACACATTTCCCTCGAGGGAGATGTCCAGATTCTCCTTGTGAATCCCCGGGACCTCGAGTCGTACCAGGTATTCTTTCTCTGTCTCGGAGAAGTCCATCCGTGGTGCCCACTCCGTCTCCAGCATCGGGGCTTCGGGAAAGCTGAGCGGAGCAAAGAACGGCTCCAGCATCCGATCCATCACCTTACGTATGCCGGGCATGCTGGGCGCGATCATGGTGCTTTTCATACCTCGCCTCCATCTTTGTTGTACGCAACCAATCATAGCGGCCCACGCATGAGACGATCGTGAGAGGATCCTGAAACCGTCTAAAGCGATTCTTAACGAATCGTTCACCACAGTTTAAGCAGATGATCACCGGACCGGCCCTAGGCTCAAATGCCATGAAAGCACGCACGAACAGCAATCCGTGGAAGTCCATCGTCGCGGGTGTCGATGATTCACCTGAGGGCGCGCACGCCGCGAACGTAGCGCTCACGCTTGCCCGAGCCGCCGGCGCCACGTGTCACTTGGTGCACGGCGCCCCCAACGCCTGGGCGGCCGCAAGCGCCGCGGACCTACCCCTGGACGTCGAAGCGCTGAACGAGGCTGTCGTGAGCGCGGCAAAGAACCGGTTGCTCGAACAGCTCGAACCGGTTCTCTCGCGGGCCGGGTCGGCGGAACTGGACGTGCGGCTGGGTAGCGCAGCCATGGCCGTGATGGAAGCGGTCACCGACTTCGACGCAGGGTTGGTCGTGCTTGGCGGCAAGCACCACCCGGGCATCGCGCGCTGGTTCGGAGGCAGCACCGTGCACAACGTCATCCGGGCCGCCGAGGTCCCCGTTCTCATTACAACGGGTGACACTGGTGAGTTTCGCCGAGTGCTGGCTGCTGTGGATGTCTCGTATGCCGCCGTCCCGACGATCCAAGAGGCCAGGAACTTCGCGGATGTCTGCGGCGCTGAACTCGCGATCCTGCACGTCATCGAACCGCTCCCCGTCTTGGCGACGCTGCCTGTGGCGCTCGAGGACGCGGAGTATCGTGGCCTCGCGGAGGCAGAGTATCATCGCGTGGTGGAGGCCGTCTTGGGTAACCATCCTGCTTCCCGGGTAGTCGGCCACGGCGATCCCGCAGAGGCCATCACGAATCAGGTCGCGGACTGGTCTGCCGATCTCCTCGTGGTGGGGTCGCACGGTAAGGGATGGGTGAACCGCATGTTGGTTGGCAGCACCACCGAGCGCATGCTGAACGCACTCCCGACCAACCTGCTAGTCGTCAGGGTGCCGGAACCAGAGGGCGACACGACGTTCCGTGCCTCCTGAGCGGCCACCGCGGTGATGCAACATCAATCGCCCTGACGGAAAGGGAAACGCACATGAAGGTCGCCGAGATTATGGAGACTGACGTCAAGACGGTTTCCGAGCATTCGACCATTGCCGAGGCCGTAATGGTGTTGGCCGACGAACATGTCCTGGGCGTGCCCGTGGTAAATAGCAAGGGATACATGACGGGCGTGCTGTCCACGAGCGATATCCTCGAGGCCGCGGCGGAGTGCGAGAGCGCCGGGGAGCGGGACAGGCTATTTGAGAAGACGTCGGTGCGCGAGATCATGACGCCCCGTCCCAAGACCATCGA
>JBFHWR010000405.1:0-2935 GCA_041599395.1 Gemmatimonadales bacterium
ATCTGCTCCTGGTCTGCCTCGATCGTGGCGAAATCGGGATTGACAGTGCCGTACAGGGACAGCTCCGGCGAGACGGCGTACCGGAGGTCGGTGCCCACGTCCCAGTCGTCAGATGCGCCTTCTTGCAGGCGCGATAGACCGTAGCTGATGACTCGATGACGGCGCGACGGCTGTGCGACGTCAACTCCGACGAGAGCGCCGGCTTGCGACACCCGAAACGGATTCTCGAGCGGCCCTGCCCAAAAACTGATCTCGAGTGTGCGCCGTCGGCTCCGACCGAAATTGACGCCCCAGGTCTGGTTTTGTCCCGCCGCATACGTGATTGATGTGAGTGGGATCGCGAGCTCCGCCGCCCAGCCCTGAGGCGTTGGCTGTGACGCCGCTTGCCACGGTGCATCCCATGTCTCGTCGACCGTTCGCCCGTCGTTCGCAATCCGGCCGTCGGTCTGGGTTCCCAGCGCGTTGGTCGCGAAATAGTATGCGGACCGGTGGTCGTTGTGACTGTCCAGGACCAAGAACACGGCATCGTCATTGGTCAAATCCGCATCGCGCCGAGTGAGTTGAGCCGTGGGCGGCAGTGGATCCCACAACTCGAACGCCACGTAGACGTGCGTGGCGTCATAGGCGATGAGGGCGCGCGTCGGCGTTCCGGCCGGTGCGCCGCGTTCTGGCTCGAACTGTATGAAGGGAGACGCCGCTGCGGCGCCCTCCCACTCGCCCGGGGCGAGTAGGCCATCTATCGTTGGAGGTGCGGCCAGCTTCCTGGCCGCCAGCTCGAACGACGGCGTTACCGGCGATTGCTGCGGCGCACCCACCAGGAGCGCTGCAACTGCGAGGATCGCGCTGTTCATCGTTGCCTGCCGGATCATGCTCAGTGCTCGTGACACGCGCAAGCGACGGAGGTCCGGCTGGGCCGGCGAATTAGAAAGCTCTAATAGCCGACGTCGCGGCTGTTGCGCGACTTTCTGCCACCGTAGCTTTGATGTATGCAAGTATTGCTGGTGGAAGACGATCGCTATCTGCGCGGGTTCCTACGCAAGGCGTTTCGCGAAGAAGGCTACGCCGTGGATGAAGCGGAATCGGGCGACGACGGGCTCGAGCGCGCGCTCCGCCGGGGCTACGATTGTATCGTGCTGGATCTGATGCTGCCGAATCGTGATGGCTTCAGCGTGGTGCAAGAGCTTCGGGAGCGTGCGATCTGCACGCCGGTGCTTATGCTGACTGCGCGCGATGAGATTCCCTACCGCGTGCGGGGGCTGGAAACCGGCGCCGACGATTATCTGTGCAAGCCGTTTGATCTGAGCGAACTCTTGGCGCGGGTCCAGGCGCTGATTCGGCGCTCTCGGTTCCGCGAGAATGACGCTCAAATCAGGGTCGGCGATCTGACGCTCGACGTCATCACGCGCCGCGTGACCCGAGGGGGCAGGACGGTCGACCTGAGTCCCCGTGAATTCGCGCTCTTGGAGTTTCTGATGCGGAACGCCGGTCGGACGGTGTCACGCTCGCGGATTGCCGAAGCGGTCTGGAACTACAAGTTCGATACCGAAACCAATGTGGTGGACGTTTACGTGAATTATCTGCGGAAGAAGCTGAGTTCCCAACACGGCATGCTGCCGCTTCGGACGGTGCGCGGGGTCGGATACCGGCTGGAGGCTGAGTGATGGAGCGCCGCATTGGCGATGAGCTCGTCGGCCGCTTCAGCGCCCTTGCGGGCACGACGGTGGCGATATACGCGGTCCTCGTGGTGCTTGTGTTTGCTGTGCTCGGTGAGTTCCAACTCAGGCGAACGCTCGAACATACGGCTGACGTGATCGAGTCGCTGCTCGGGCTGTATGCCGATCCGGAAGGCAGCCCAACCACGGTGGCGCCGGAAATGCTGGCCGATCAACTCGTTGGGATGGGTCAGCAGTTTGCGATCACGCGTACCACCGGTGGGGGGGACGGTGGGGTGTACTTCCTGTCGCCCACGATGCCCGCGAAGCGTCTGGCAGGGCTCGCCGCGGCGTCCTCCGTGTCCGAGGTTCGCCAGGTCGTGCTGGAGGCAATTGCCGAGCGCGCGCGGTGGCAGTATCGGGTGCTCCATCGCGCTTCCGGGGACTTCGATATCTACATGGTTGGCAGCCGAATGCCCTTTGTGTGGGCGATTGTCGGCCTGTCCGCCGCCGCCTTGCTCATACTTCCGGCGGCAATCTACGTGTCCCGTCGCGGCGCCAGGCAAGCGGTGGGAGCCGCGCTGCAGCCGCTCGAGGCAGTCGTGCGGCAAACCCGGACCATCGGTCCGGCGGATCTGGATCGGCGTCTCGCTACGCCAACCGGTCAGGTCGAGATCACCGAGCTCGCGGACACGGTCAACCGAATGCTCGACCGTGTCGATCGTGCGCACCGCGCGCTCGAGTCGTTTACCGGCGATGCGAGTCACGAGCTGCGGACACCGCTGTCTCACCTCCGTGGCCAGGCGCAGTGGGCCCTCGCAACGGGACGAACACCGGAGGAGCTGCGCGAAGCGTTGGGCGCCATTCAGCGAGAGGTGGAACGCACCAACAAGATGGTGGATGACCTGTTATTGATCGCGAGGGGTGGAAACCGGCAGATCGCACTCGAACGGCGGCCGTTTGAGCTGGAGCCCGTCGTACAGGAAGTAGAAGAGATCGCACAAGCGATGGCCGCCGATCGCGGACTCGCCGTCCAGTCCATCATCGAGAATGGCGCCGTCGCGCTCGGTGATCCGGACCGCACTCGCCACATTCTGCTCAATCTCGTCTCGAATGCCGTTCGCTATACGAGCGAGGGCTCGGTGACTCTCGCTGTGCGCCGGCGCGACGGCAACGTGGGCGTGGAGATTCGAGACACGGGCCCCGGTATTGCCGCAGAGCACCTGGAACGCATCTTCGATCGGTTCTATCGGGTCGATCAGTCCCGCAGCCGGGCACTGGGC
>JBFHWR010000406.1:0-2871 GCA_041599395.1 Gemmatimonadales bacterium
GCCAGCGTTCAGCAGGATACTCACCTGCTCATTCTCGAACACGGTGTAACCGACCTTGCCCATAACGTGCAAGACATCCGTGTCCGGACCGTTCACGGCGCTCCCATGAAAGCCGACATCAGCCTCAGCCATCAGCCAGACTTTCGGGGCGACCATGACACCAAACGTTCCACCGACACCCACACCCGCGTCCACGACATCGGCCACATCGAACGTGGGGACGTTGACGCCACCTCTGGCTTCGATGAAGAACTGCGGTCCATTGGTCTGGGCTGCGGCCGCCGACGCGGCCAACACGCTGAGCATACCAGTCACTGCTAATACTCTCGATCCGCTCATCACTCCTCCACTTGACGTACTTGGGTTCCCGGCGGCCGCGACGGCCAACCTGTGTTTGTCTAAGTAACATCCAGAAATTACCCGCGAATCACAACCTGGTCAAGCGCCAGTACGTTGCATTTTAGAACGTCTACTTGACATTAATTTGACGGGCGTCGAGCATTGTTGTGGGTGAATCGCTGGGCGGTGCGGTTTCCCAGAGTACGGAGTGCTCAGCAGACGTGTCGACCCGAAATCCGAGCCCTTGTGGCGACCGTACTCTGACGGTAGGTCATTGGCGACGGAATCAGACCCGAGGAAGGCGAGGGTGCCCCACTGCGAACAGTAGCCTCGAAGATCCGTCTTTGGTTCGACGCGCACCCCGACGCCGCGGACGCCACAACGCTACACGAGCGCCGCGTCGACTGGGTCCGGGTCGTTCCATTCGTCTTCATGCACGCCATGTGCGTTGGGGTCATTTGGGTTGGATGGAGCCCCACCGCCCTCGCCGTCGCCGGGTCACTGTATGTGCTCCGCATGTTCGCCGTGACCGGTTTCTATCACCGATACTTCTCGCACCGATCCTTCAGCACCTCGCGCGCCGCGCAGTTCGTCTTCGCCGTGCTCGGAGCGAGTGCGGTGCAACGTGGTCCGCTCTGGTGGGCGGCGCACCACCGGAAACACCATCGTCACTCGGACACGGAACACGATGTCCACTCGCCGTCACAACATGGGTTTTGGTGGAGTCATATGGGCTGGATCACGTCGCCCGCCAACTTTCCCACCGACTACGCCGCCGTTCCGGACTTGGCAAAGTATCCCGAGCTTCGCTTCCTGGACCGATTCGACATCCTGGTGCCCGTGCTGCTCGCTGTCACGCTCTTCTTGCTGGGCGGGGGCCAACTACTGATCTGGGGTTTCTTTGTGAGCACGGTTGTCCTGTTCCATGCCACATGCTTGATCAATTCACTGGCGCATGTCATCGGACGCAGACGCTACCAAACCAATGACGACAGTGGCAACAGTCTCGTTCTCGCCCTGATCACGTTCGGCGAAGGTTGGCACAACAACCACCATCGGTATCCCGGCTCGGCGCGCCAAGGCTTCCGCTGGTGGCAGGTAGACCTGACCTACTACGGCCTCTGGCTCCTCGAGCGAATCCGACTGATCCGGGACTTGAGACCGGTCCCGGCACGGGTGCTGGAATCGGCCTGACATGAACATCGGGATCGTCGGGGGCGGGGTGTCCGGACTCGTTGCTGCTTACCTCCTTCAGCGGAACCACGACATCACCCTCTTCGAGGCCAATGACTACATCGGGGGACACGTCAACACAGTCGCCGTGTCGGTCGAGGACCGACAGTATGTTGTGGATACCGGCTTCATCGTGTTCAACGAACCGAACTATCCCGCGTTTTCTCGCTTGCTCGCTCAGCTTGCTGTTGACACCCAACCAAGCACTATGAGCTTCAGCGTACGCGACGACGCGGCTCGGCTCGAATACAACGGTTCGACAGTCCGCCAGCTCTTCGCACAGCGGCGTAACCTGCTGCGGCCATCGTTCTATCGAATGGTGCGCGACATCTTGCGTTTCAATCGAGAGGCGCCGGTCGCGGTGCGGAACGGCGCAGCCGAATCCACGCTCGAGGAATACCTCCATACCGCTCGATACTCTCAGTCCTTCGCCGACGGGTACCTGATTCCCATGGGCTCGGCGCTCTGGTCCGCGCCGCAGAGCAAGGTGCTCCAAATGCCCGCTCCGTTTTTCGTACGGTTCTTCGAGAATCACGGCATGCTCAACATCAACGACCGACCGGAATGGCGCGTGATAGCCGGCGGTTCGGCTCGCTACGTCGAGGCGCTGGCGCGGCCCTTTAGGTCGCAGATACGGTTGAATCACCCGGTACGGCACATCACCAGATCGGACGACGGTGTCAACATCGACGGACAGCAATTCGATCATGTCGTCTTGGCTTGTCACAGCGACCAGGCGCTCGACGTGCTCATCGACGCCACGCCCCTCGAGCAAGAGATTTTGGGAGCATTTCCCTATCAGCCGAACGACGCCCTGCTGCACACCGACACCACTGTGTTACCGAGGCGTCGAGCTGCCTGGGGCGCCTGGAATTATCAGGTCCGGGGAACGTCAGACGAACCGGCCGTCGTCACGTACAACATGAACCAGCTGCAATCGCTGAACGCTGCAAAGACGTTTTGCGTGAGTCTCAACGCCAGCGCCCTGATTCGGCCTGACCGCGTGCTGTATCGCACGACGTATCATCATCCGATTTATTCGCCGGCGAGCAACCACGCCCAGCAGCGGCACCACGAGATCAGCGGCGTCAACCGGACTCACTTCTGCGGCTCCTACTGGGGCTTTGGTTTTCATGAAGACGGGGTCAAGAGTGCACTCACCGTATGTGCGCACTTCGGTGAGACACTATGAACAGTTGCATCTATCGCGGAGTCGTGCGACATCGGCGCTGGCAGCCGGTGCCCCATGTGTTCCGCTACCCGCTTTTCATGATGTACTTGGATCTCGACGAGATCCCC
>JBFHWR010000407.1:0-2866 GCA_041599395.1 Gemmatimonadales bacterium
ATGTGTGATGCCAGCTCTGTCACCCGTTCGCCGATTCGGGTGACGCCGATTGTGTTGTGGAACATGGCCGCCGTACCCATGGCGGCGACAGCAGCGTCATCACGTTGCCCGAGGTTGTCAAACTTCCGCGCACCGCTCTCGAGCGCGCTATTCCAGCCCACTCCGACGTTGCTGGGCCACAGATCTCCGACTCGATCCTTGCGGACGTAGAGCACACCGGCCTCCTTTGGGCCCACAAACCACTTGTGCGCGCTCCCGGTATAGAAGTCGCACCCGATGTCGTGCAAGTCCACGGGGCCCGCTCCGAAGGTTTGCGCCCCGTCGATCAGGGTGAGCACGCCGCGCTCCCGTGCGAGGGTGCATAGCCGTTTCGCCGGCAAGCCAACCCCGGAGACGTTGGATACATGACTGAACGAGAGCACCTTCGTCCTGGGGGTCATTGCCGACACGAACGTGTCCATGAGCTGCGCAGCGCTCTCTGGCTGCACCGGTGTCGATACGCGCCTCACCGTGAATCCGTATCTCTCAGCGCGCACGTCCCAAGCGATGTTGTTCGTGGGATGGTTTTGGTCCCAAATCACGACCTCGTCGTCTCGACCGAGGGTGAGACCGTTGATGACCGTGTTGTTCCCCTCGCTTGTGTTGCGGGTAATCGCGATCTCCTGGACGTCTGCGCCAAGGTACGCGGCGAGGAGGCTCCGAGCCTCGTTCGCCAGCTCTCCGAATTTCGCGCGGTTTTGGAATGTTGCGTCGGCATCGACGTCGCTGGTGAGCCGGACGACCGTGTCGATGACGGGATAGGGAGCAGGGCACAGGTTTGCCGCATTCATGATGATGAGGTCGGGGCGAACCGGAAACTGCTCCTTCACGAGCGCCCAAAAAGCCTCATCGCCCGGGCGTCCGCGTCCGCGACGTCTCTCCAACGCCTTGGCGAAGTCTGCAAGCCCTCGCTCGGGTTCACGTCTAGTCGACGGCAGGATGGCGGCGGCCCCCATCCCCCCAACGAGCTGGTGAATGAAGTGGCGTCGGTCGTTCATATTCAATGCTCCGGCAGACGGCCATTGAGGAGACCAGGACACGTCAAAGATAGGGAAGCCGATCGTGAGCGATAGAGCGGTGCCTATCGCTGAATGGAATGGACGGTACCTTCATCTCGATCGGGATCCTCAGCCTACTACCGCTGGAGGGGAGATGGTCAAGCGTTACGAAGTGATTACCGCACTAGTCGTATTCAGCGCGCTTCTGCCGGCAGCCTTGGGCGCCCTACAAGCGGACGGCAGCATCGCGCTCGTGGGTGCCACGGTCATCGATCCGGAGCAGGGGACGACTATGGAGAACGCCACCGTGAGGATCTCGGAAGGGAAGATCGCGGAGATCAGTGCCGGCGGAGCACCCGTTCCAAGTGACGCCCGCACCATTGATCTTTCGGGCCGGTTTGTCGTTCCCGGGTTGATCGATGCTCATGTACACATCAGCAGTTTCGCCGCGGCCCGACGGGCACTGCAGTCGGGTGTCACCACGGCGCGGAGTATGGGTGTTGGGTTCACTGACGTCGGCCTCAGAGAGCTGGCGGCGAGGCATGCGATCGAGTCGCCGGAGATTCTCGCAGCGGGGTACCATGTGCGGCCCCGCCTCGCCGACGGTTTCTACATTGCCGAACCGGAGTTTGCGGACTTGATGGAGTCCGGCGTCCACGGCGAGGCCGCAATGCGCCGTGTCGCGCAGGTGATGATTGCTAATAACGTCGATTTCATCAAGACCAATGCCACGGAACGGGCCGGCCTCCCGGATACGGATCCGCGAAAGCCGCTCTACTCGGAAGCCGAGTTACGCGCGCTGGTCGACGAGGCGGGGAACGCCGGCATCCCGGTCGCGGCGCACGCGCATGGTGACGAAGGCGGTCATGCCGCCGTTCGCGCCGGGGTGCGGAGTATCGAGCACGGGACCTACTTGAGTGATGCGACCCTTACCCTGATGGCCGAGCGCGGGACGTATCTCGTTCCGACAATTGCCGTCGTTGCGGATTTGACGGTACCCGGGGGTGATTACGATAACCCCGTGCTCCAGATGCGGGGGCAGCACATGCTTCCCCGCGTGCGTGAGATGGCGGCGCTGGCGTACGAGCGAGGCGTCCGCATCGCGGCGGCGACGGACACCGGGTACGGTCCGCAGAGTGTCCTTCGCATGAGTCACGAGCTCATCGAACTTGTCGGGATTGGCATGACGCCCTTGGAGGCCATTCGCTCGGCGACGACCGTGGCGGCGACGCTGCTCGGGGTCGAAGACCACACCGGTCGCATCGCACCAGGACTGGATGCGGACCTGGTCGTGCTCGAACGCAATCCGCTGGACGACATCGGTGCGTATCAAGATGTCTTGATGGTGATCAGCGATGGCCGCGTAGTGGTCAATCGGCTGGAGTGGTAGCCGCGAGCGGCCGGCACGCGAAGCTCGTGCGAAGTCACGGAGAAATGTGGATTGCGACCCTTGCCCGGCCCGGTCCCATGCGCTCGGAAGGCCGAGCAGGCGTCGCAGCACCTGAACCGTAGGTTCGAGAGACGACACTAGTGACAATGCTCGGAGCCCGGATACTCCCCCGAGCGAACCTGTCGACCAAACTGTTCCACTGCCTCTCGCACCGCCGGCCCCAGCTCGGCAAACCGCTTCAAGAACTTGGGATGGAACTCCTCGTTCAATCCCAACAGATCATACAGCACCAAAACTTGTCCGTCGCAGTCTGCACCGGCACCAATCCCCATCGTTGGAACGGAAAGCGCTTCGGTTACGCGCTTGGCAAGGGGGGCGGGGATGAGTTCCAAGACGAGGGAGAAAACGCCCGCTGCTTCGAGCATCTTCGCTTCTTCGA
>JBFHWR010000408.1:0-2862 GCA_041599395.1 Gemmatimonadales bacterium
GGGTCCGGCGGACGTTAAGAAGGAGTTAGGAGTTAGGAGTTAGGAGTTAGGGGTGGGTGGGGCCCTACCTCCTCGCTCCTCACTCCTCGCTCCTGGTGGGGGGCCGGGGGGCCGGGGGGGTCGGAGAATCACGCCCGAAACAGGGTTTCCTCACGGCTAAACCACTTGACTGCAAACCACAGACTGAGCGCAGCGAGGCCAAACAGCGACACATAGGACACGATCAACAAGCCGACGTCGATCGTGCCTGCAATGACCTCTTTGGTCGCCAAGGAAACATTCAAGATCGGCACCAGGGCCGTTTGCAGGTTCAGCTCGATACCGGGCAAGAGTCCGATTACAACCGGGAAGATGATGAGAAAGCTGAGCGGTGTGAGCGAGCTTTGCGCCTCTTTGAACGATCGCGCATAGATCGAACCGGCAAGGATGACGGCGGAAAAGAAGGCGGCGAGTGGAAGGAGCAAGGTGACGATCATCGCCACGACCTTCACGTTGAGGATGTCCCAGATGACGTCCATGGCTTCTTGAGGCAGGTCGGGAATGTTCCTGGCAGCAATGTACAGTCCCAGCATCGAGATCATCGCCGAAAGGAGACCGGCCAGGGCGACGACGAAGAACTTCCCAAGCACAATCTCCAGCCGGCTCGCTGGCGAGCAGAGCAGCGTCTCGAGCGTGCCGCGCTCCTTTTCCCCCGCCCCGAGATCGATGCCCGGATACATCGACCCCGTGAACATGAACAGCACGAACACGTACGGGAGGAAGCCGCCCACTGTCCTCCCCAAGACCTCCTTGAGTGTGGATACGTCGCGCGTCTCGATCGTGATCGCGTCGAACAAAAACTCGTCCAACCGGAGGCGCCGAATGCGCGCACGCACGATTTCGTCGTCATAGTCGTCGATCACGTCCCGCAGGCGACGTTCGGTGACTCCAAACGAGCTCGAGGAGCGAAACGCGAGTGTCACCGCTGCCTGTTCGTCCGCATCGACCCGTTCGTTGAAGTCCGGCGGAATAATGAGCCCGGCATCGATTTCGTCTTCACTGATTCGCGCTTCGATCTCATTTTCCGGTACCGTGCTGACCGGTTCGATGAGCGAATCTGCCAGAATCCGTTCAAACAGTGCGGGCGCGTATTCCTCACCGACAACCGCGAGTCTGATCGCCTTCGCGGCGAGCTTGTCCTGCTGTCCCTGACTGACCTTGAGTACCACCGTGATGAGCAACGGGACGGCAACGAGAGGGATGATCACCATCGTCAGGATGGTGCGCTTGTCTCGCAGCACGTCCAGCAGCTCTTTGCGGACGATTGTAACCGTTCGGGTCATTTCGGCTCACCCACGAGGCGGACGAATTCATCTTCGTAGCTCGATTGCGTCATCTGGGCTTCGAAATCCGCTTTGCTACCGCTAAAAAAGAGTCTCCCCTCGTGAATGATCGCGATGTCGTCGCACAGGAGCTGAACGTCACTCATGATATGGGTGGAGAACAACACGGTTTTCTGTTCGTCCTTGCAGGAACGGATCAATTCGACAATGCGGCGAGACGTCATCACGTCGAGACCTGCGGTCGGCTCATCGAATACCATGACATCGGGATTGTGGATGATGGTGCGCACGATGGAGACTTTCTGCCGCATCCCGGTGCTGAGCCGCGAAATCCGCCGATTGGCGAACCCGTCCATGTCCAACAGATCAAATAGCTGTCGGCGGCGGGCTTCGAACTCGCCCTGATCCATTTGGTGGAGATCGGCGTAGTACCGGACCATTTCAGTGGGCGTCAGACGGTCGTACAGGCCCGTGTTGCCGGTGAGGAAGCCGATCCGCTCGCGGACGCGCTGCGGTTCTGCCACGGCGTCGATACCCGCGACGATGATGCCGCCACTCGTTGGCCGCAGCATCGTGGCGATCATCCGGAGGGTCGTGGTTTTCCCCGCCCCGTTGGGCCCGAGGAGCCCAAACACACGTCCGGGCTGGCACGCGAAGCTCACCCCGTCGACCGCGGACAAGGTGCGCTCGGTTCGACCGTTCCCCAGTTCGCGGCGCTGCCGCCGGCTGATCTTGAAGGTTTTGTGAAGGTCCGTAACTCGTATCATTGGCAATTGGTCCGCGCATTGTCATGCGCCGTGTCGAAAGGCCCGTCCAAGATAAGAGGCCGCCGCGTCGATCGGCAGCTCTCGATGTACGATCCGCGGCATCCAATTCGGATCGGCTCGACTCGGTCCGGTGCCCTGTGTGATTGGCAGCACAGTGCTGCAACAGGGTGCCAAGCAGGGCACCCGTCGCGTCACCGTGCGGCGCCTGACGTGCACTCCCGCTGGGGGGCGGTCTCATCTGCGGGATCGGCCAATGAATTAGGACGCGGATCACAGAAAACCGCTCGGATACTCCAGATAGTTGGGCATCGAAGAGCACCGGCCTCCCCTGCCGACTCAGGGCCCGGGCGCCGAAGCGAACAAGGAGCGACATCGGATGAAGCGCAACGGTTGGGCACGGGTTCGACCGCCCGGAATCGACGGACTCCGGCGCGGCGCGTGGTACCCCGTGGTTGACGACTCGGCACCCGACAGTGTTGTGCTCGACGTGCGTGGCGAAAAGATCACCGTGCCCCGGCTCCGCGTTCACATTAGACGCCTGAAGCCCGAGCGATGCGGGGTCGTGGTCCGCGCTCCCGACGACTACAATCCGGCCCGTGGGACCCCGGAAGACCTGGGCTCCCGCTACGCCGTGTGTCCGCAATGCCATGCTCGCGTTGGGCTCACCGGTCAGCCGGAATACGTGGACTGCACCGGCTGCCGCTGCAGGTTTGCCGTGGCCTGGGAGGAAACGTGTTGAGTCCCTCGCGCGGGACGTCCCGCGTCTCGCCCTA
>JBFHWR010000409.1:0-2798 GCA_041599395.1 Gemmatimonadales bacterium
CCGGCGGCGCCAACGACCGCTGCCTCCACGTACTCTGCACCGGCCTTGGCCATGGCGCGATGCAACGCATCGAAAATCAGTGACGCGACGACGTCGATGTTGTCGGGTCGGACCGCGGCGCCCGGCCCGACGTGCCTGGCGTCATCGCGCGCGTTGCTCGCATTGATCTCGCAATCCGACACGACGGCCTCCGTGTGGGATCCGCCGGCGTCCACGCCTCCGCACGTCACGACGAATTCCTTCCGCCCCGGATTCCGCACGAGGCGAGCCCCACGGCAAGCGTGATCAGCGTGCCAAGCGGCACGTACCACGGCCACGCAAGGCCAGCGAACGGACCGGGTTTACCGAATACGATCACCAGCATTCCAATGGTGGCTGCCGTAATGGCGATGATCGCATCAATCTGGACAGCGCGGCGCACGAGCCCGCCCAGCACGTAGATCCCGAGCAGCCCACCGTAGGTAATCGAGGCAATGGAAAGCGCGAGCTCGACGACGGGTTGATCGGTGGATCGAAACGACAGGGCACCGGCAACCAAAACGACGGCCCAACCAATCGTGGCGAGGCGGCCGACCGCGAGGAGGTGACGTGGATCGGTTCGCCCACTCATGGGCGCATAGAAATCGTGGGTGGCCGCCGACGCGAGGGAGTTGAGTGACGAACTCACCGTGCTCATGGCTGCGGCGAGAATACCGGCAATCACCAGTCCCGAGAGACCGACGGGCAACCCTGCCACCACGAATGTGGGGAACAGCTGATCCCCCGCGAGCGACGGATCGTCGGCACCTGCGGCCCACAAGGCCGTGCCCACGAGCAGAAACACGGCAAACTGCACGATGACCAAGATCCCGGACCCAATGAGTGCTCGGCGCGCGTCCGGCAGGGCACGGGTCGCCAGGAGACGCTGCACGATCAAGTGGTCGGTGCCGTGCGATGCCGCGGACAGAAGCGCGCCACCCACGAGTCCGCTGGTGAACGTGTAGGTTGTGGTGAAGGACATGCTCCAATCCACGGCAGTGAGCTTCCCGGCGTCGAGCGCCGCAGCAAATGCGTTGCCAAACCCTCCGGCGAGTTGCGAAGCGATCCACAGCGTCGCCACTCCAGCCAGTACGTAGAGTCCCATCTGCATAACGTCGACCCAGATGACCGCCTTGATGCCGCCGGCCCACGTGTATGCCAGCGTCGCAACGGCCACCAACACGATGCTGACCGGAATGGTCCACCCGGTCACGATCGACAGTGGTATCGCCGTGGCAAACACTCGCACGCTGTCGCCCAACGCGCGAATCACCATGAACACTGCTGACGCCACTTTCCGGGTGCCCGCTCCGAACCTGGTCTCCAGTCTCGCGTAGGCCGTTTCCTGCTCACCCCGGAAGTACCCGGGAAGCAACCAGATTGCGACGCCAATCCGACCGACGAGATAGCCGAGCGGGAGCTGGAGAAACGTCAGGTCGCCACGGGCCCCGACGCCGGGAATGGAAATGACCGTGAGGGCGGACGTCTCCGTGGCGACGATGGAGAGCATCACCGCCCACCACGGTAACGAGTGCCGGCCGAGGAAATAATCGGAGGCATCCTGCTGGCGACGCGTGAAGTGTGCGCCGATTGCAACGACACCCGCGAAATACGCGAGCATGACGACGAGATCCACGCCGCTCATCGAGCTAACCCACGCACGGCGGGGGGAACATCAGCATACTCCCATACGACGAGCGCCTATGGGCATCTCAAGCCGCCGAGTTCAAAGAGAGAGTCAGGGCTCAGCGATTCGTGTTTCATTGGGTTGATCACACAACAAGCTCATTCTTCGGTATCGACGCTGCTGATCGTAGCAGTTGGTTAAGTCGAATCAAGAACTCTGCAACCTCGTCTCTGCACCGCTGCGTTCTCCGCGGCAAAAAGGGCGTCGCGATCTGTACTATTCCGAATGTTGTGGACTATGAAGCAGAAAGCCCGCGGCGTGCGCGGGCCTGGGGATGTCGTTGAGCGAGTGGATCAACGGGTCAGGCGGAGAAGGACTCGCCGCAGCCGCACCCACCGGTCGCATTCGGGTTGGAAAACGTGAAGCCGGACGCCTGCATAGTCGTCACGTAGTCGATGGTCGTTCCCTGCAGGTATTGGCTGCTGAACGGGTCCACAAACAGGCGCAAGCCCTGTTGGTTGACGACGATGTCGTCCTCCAGCGGCTGTTCTTCCAGATTCAACGCGTATTTGAAGCCGGAACAGCCTCCCGGTGACACCGAGACGCGCATTCCGCCCGATTCGTTCGGGATCTTCTCAGCCTGCATGAACTGTCTCACTTGGCCTGCAGCATTCTCCGTGAGGCTCAGTGAAACGGTCATTTCGGGTCGTTGTGTCGCACTCATGTGGTACCTCCTACAACTTCAGAAAGCTAGACGTTCGAAGGAACGGTGTCAACGAATCGCGACCGCACGGCGCGTCACCATACCCAGTGTTGGTTCGCGGGTGGTGCGAAGCTGTGTCGTGTGTCACGGTGTGCGGAGTGCGGTGACCACGGAATCGGCAAACCACCCCCGGTACGCCCGGATCCGGTTATTCGCTCGTGTCGGATGCACGCGGTTGGTCAGCAGAATGACAACGAGCTCTTCCTCGGGGTCGATCCACATGCTCGTTCCTGTGAACCCCGTATGGCCGAAGCTTTGGCGCGACATGAGCGTCCCCGCGGAACTCCGGCCGGCCGCCGGCGTGTCCCATCCCAGCGCCCGCGTGGAGGTGTCCGGACCGGGCTGCCGCCTGGTGAACTCCCGAACCAGTGTGGGCGGCAGGTAGACCGG
>JBFHWR010000410.1:0-2771 GCA_041599395.1 Gemmatimonadales bacterium
AGTCTTTACACCTCGGGGACGTGATCATGCCCCGTCCGGATATCGCCCGCAACTCGTTAGACCGGTCGCTCGAGCGACCGGTCTAACGAGTTGCGGGCGATATCCGGACGGGGCATGATCACGTCCCCGAGGTGTAAAGACTCTAAAGGTATTGCTGTTGCACGGAGTCAACCAGGAGGGTGGTTTTGGCCCGTGCACTGTGCACTGGGTACTGTGCACCTCGTATTGTCTTACTCGAGCTACCGATCCGTCCCTGACTCGATCGTGGGAACGAAGCTTCGATCCCTGAGCGCAATCTGCCCCTGGCGAGCATAGTTCATCGCCTCGCCCAAGATGCGCGCGGCCTCCTGCGGTGCGTGGAACCCCGTCGAGTTCTCCGCTTCAACGAAGTCGATGTAGAACTGCGCACGTCGCTGCATCGCACGCGGGGCTTCCAGCTCGCCGTCGCCCCGTCCCGCATCGCGGGCGGCTTTGATATCGGCAATCAATCCGACCAGCGCATCCATCGCCTGATTCCGGAGCCGATATGTATTTGCCTGGATGTTCTCCGCCCGGTCGATGAGTTCCTGCTCCGAGCGTGGATGGCACGTGCGACAGGCGTTGCTCACGTTCAACAGAGGGCTTCGCACGTGATGGTCGCTCACCTTCTGCGCTCCGACGCGGAGATAGGGCATGTGGCAGTCCGCGCAGGCGACCCCGGACCGCGCGTGCACACCTTGGCTCCACATTTCAAACTCCGGATGCTGCGCCTTCAGCGACGGCGTGCCAGTCTCGGCGTGCACCCAGTCCCGGAAACCGGCTGCTTGGTAGTAGGCATAGATGTTTTCCACCTCGAGACCGTTGGTCCACGGATACACCAAACGCTTCTCGGCCCCGCGGAAGTAATACTCCACATGACACTGCGCGCAGACGTACGAGCGCATCTCTTGCCGGTTGGCGTCACGATTGACGTCGTAGTCTGTTACTCCTTGCGACGCTTTGTACGCACGAATGCCCTCGAGAAACCCGGGGCGCGTGACCCGTAGCGTCATCGTTATCGGCTCGTGGCAGTCGATGCAGGCAATTGCCCGCGTTACGTGCTCGCGTGCTTCGGCATAAGGGAGGGGATTGAGCTTTTCGAACCCGCTGATCAGGTCGCCGTCGCCAGCGCGTTTGTAGGGTAAATAGGTCGATGCGTGGCAATGGAGGCACGTCCCGACCTGTGGCACCTGTTGCCGTTCGGTGAAGGTTTGATCGTCCAGCATGAAGGCGTGGCCGCGATCTTCGCGAAAATCCCGCGAGAAAGCGTATCCCGCCCACATCGTCTTGAGCCGTTCGTCCTCTTCGAGACGGGATTGGGCGACCACCGAGCGTGGGTCGGCGTCGCTGGGCGTGCGCGGCATGGCTTCGCTCCCTCCAAACCGCGTTCGGATCTGGTCCGTTGTCCGCAAATATCGATCGTATTGGTGCGGGAAGTTGTTGCCCCACACAGCCGGATCTTCGGTGGTATCGGTGATTGCCACGACCTCGAAGAACGGCGTGCGAGCCTCCTGCTTCCGCTCGAAGATGTTGACCAGCAGTGCGAGCACCCCCACGGCAACGACCGTGGCGAGCAGCGCCGTGAGTACGACTGCCTTGGTGGCACCCTTTGACGACTTCATGATTGACTTCACCCTCATCATCATCCTCTCAGAGACGGACGTCCAGGTCATGTTCGATGGCCGACGTTTCGATGACATCGCACGCATGAGACCGGCTCGGTACCGGCCGGAACGATTGCATCTACCACGTTCTCATGGCAATAGCGGCAGCGCGATTCGGTGATCTTGAGATTTCCGGATTTGATCTGGATTGGGTCGAGGAACCCTCCGGTAGTGAATGCAAAGGAATGCCAAAAGCCGTTTTGCGCCTTGTTCATGTACTTTGCGACCAGAGGCTTGGGAGTGTGGCAGTCGTTGCACGTCGCCACCGAGCGGTGACTCGCCTGGATCCAGCCGGCGAACTGCTCCCCCATGATGTGGCAGTTGGCGCACGCCGCCGGATCGTCGGTCATATATGAGGCGCCCTGCCCGTACCAAAAGGTGAACAACCCGGTGCCGGCCGCAAGGCCGAAGGTCGCGCCCAAGATCAGCGCTGCGCGTCGGGAGACTTGTGGGAGCTTAGGCACTTGCGGGAGCCGGGAGCCGCGAGTCGGGAGCGGAAACCAATCGTTGGGTCTGTCGCTTCGGATCCGACAAGTCGCCGCCGCCCATGATCGCATTCCATGGCTGCCATACAAATGGCTGCCATACAAATGGAAACTGAAGGGTGCGCGTTCCGGCGTGGGGAATCATCTCGTTTCTCTGGTCTTCAATCTGTAACCGGCAGTCATCTGTGTCCTACTTTAACCAGCTTTCTTTAACGCACCCGTTAGCCGCCGATCAACTTCCGGCGCCATTGCGCCGGAACATAGCCGCGGAAAACTCGGGAGCCGGGAGCCGGGAGTCGGGAACCGGGAGCCGACCAATGAACGTGCACAGTGCACAGTGCAAGGTGCGATGGGATGTAACGCTCAGTCTCCCGTGTACTGTGCACTGTGTACTATGTACTGTGTACTGTGTACTCTACACCTTGTCCCGTCATCTCGTCTCCCCCACGCGACGCGCAATGCGAGCCCGAACCTCCTGCACCTGCGGCTGCAAGTCTGGATCCGCGTCCTTCCACAGTTCGACAAATTGATTGTAGTACTCCCCGGCTTTGGTGTTGTCACCTCGCTCTTCGAACAGCGCGCCGAGGCGCCGGTAGGCCACGTG
>JBFHWR010000411.1:0-2739 GCA_041599395.1 Gemmatimonadales bacterium
CGGTCCGGCTCGTCCGTTCTGTGAAGCCTTGATGGAGCGCGGCATTTTGGCAAAGGAGACTCACGAGCAAGTGATCCGGTTCGCGCCGCCACTCGTGGTCAAGCGTGAAACGCTCGAGTGGGCTCTGGAACAGACGGCGGATGTGCTCGCTGCGGTGCCCGTTCCCGGGTAGACGTTGCGCTCCACCGCCTGGGGGCTAAACTTCGGAGATCATGCGTTCCATCGAGATGCTGGTCGAACCGCTGGATGACGTTCGCTGTAACTTCATTGCGAGCCGCCAGGTAACCGAGACGCCCGGAGTGCACACGTTTACGTCGGCGGCGGACGCCGTTGGCGACCCCGTTGCTCAGGCCGTGCTGGGTGTCGCGGGCATTTCCGAGGTCGTCGTCTCGGGCAACGTCATTACCGTGACCAAGGAAGATTCGAGGCTTCCGTGGGAAGCGTTCGAGCCTCGCGTCAGATATGCGGTCGAGACCGTGCTGGCACAGGGCGCTCCAGCGGGCGGCATCAGCCCGGTCGAAGCGCTGGATGACGATGCGATGTTCAACGTCGTTGCGGACATCTTTCGCAGCGAGATCAACCCGGCGGTTGCGCAGCACGGCGGCAAGGTGGAACTCATTGACGTCGAAGACGCTACCGTCGTGGTGCGGATGATGGGCGGATGCCAGGGATGCGGAATGGCCAACGTCACGCTGCGGCAGGGAATCGAAGCATCGCTCAAGCGAGCGCTGCCTTCGCTCAAAGGCATCAGGGACATCACGGATCACGCCTCCGGAACGAATCCGTATTTCACGGCCGGCACGAAATAAGACCGCGGGAGCCCGTCCCCGCCTCCTGTTGTTCCTTCCCACCACCACGTATCGAGCGCCCGCGTTTGTCGAGGCGGCGTTGCGGTTGGACATCGACCTGACAGTTGCCTCGGAGCAGGACAGCGCATTCTCCGATACCGAGCCGTCTGCGCTCCTGACCGTCGATTTTGACGATCCCGAAGACACCGCGCGCCGGGTGGTGGCGTTCCACCGGGATCATCCGGTTGCGGCAGTCTTCGGTATCGATGACCAGACGGCAATCGCCGCCGCGTGGGCAAGCCGTGCGCTCGACCTACCACACAATCCGGTGGCAGCCGTCGAAGCCGCCGGGGACAAACACCGGCAGCGTATGCTGCTCCGACATCGCCGAGTTCCCGTGCCGCAGTTTGCATTGTACGAGTTGTCCGCGGACGCGGAGAGTCTGGCCAGAAGCATCACTTATCCCTGTGTGCTCAAGCCACTCACTCTCTCCGCCAGCCGCGGCGTAATGCGGGTGAACGATGGACGGGAACTGGAGAACGGGTTAGCGCGGCTCAGAGCCATATTGGCGCAACCAGACGTTGCCGATCGCGGGGAGGGTACGCGCCACTTTCTGGTGGAGGATTACATACCGGGGGTGGAGGTAGCCGTTGAAGGTCTGCTCGACGATGGGAAGCTTCACGTGCTCGCGTTGTTCGACAAGCCTGATCCGTTGGAAGGTCCGTTCTTCGCCGAGACGATTTATGTGACGCCATCGCGCCATCCGCCGGAGGTGCAGGACGCGATTGTCCGGTGCGCGCAGGCGGCGTGCCGGGCCTTAGAGCTCGACAGGGGGCCTGTGCACATCGAAGTCCGCTACAACGAGCATGGTGCGTGGTTGATCGAGCTGGCCGCACGGCCGATTGGGGGTAAGTGTGGCGAGGTGCTGCGATTCGGAGACGACGGCTCGATGTCGCTCGAACAGTTGTTGCTTGGTCACGCGTTGGGCGTGCTCGATGTCATTCCGGACCGGGAGCCGAATGCGGTTGGCGTGATGATGGTACCGGTCTCGCGGGCCGGCGTGCTGAAGGATGTGGTGGGGATTCCTGAGGCGCTGGCCGTGCCAGGCATTACCGATGTTGCCGTGACTGCGCACAAAGGTCAGCAGCTCGTTCCGTTACCCGAAGAGTCACGCTATCCCGCGTTTATTTTTTCCCGTGCCGAGACACCGGATGAAGCGGAACGGGCGATCCGGGCGGGGTCCACGGTGCTGAGACTGATTATCGAATAGGAAGGCGGCGTACCTGACCGGTTCACTCGGTTTGCGGCGCTTCGGACTCCGCGTCAGTGAGTGCCGCGAGACTGTTCGCTTTCGGGGCGTCGTCAACGGCTTGCGACCCGTAGAGCCCGGGTCGGCCAAAGAGATACCCTTGGCCGAGTGGGACGCCCAGTTTGTGCAACACCTCCTGCTCTTCAGTCGTTTCGATTCCCTCGGCAATGATCGTCGCGTTGATCTTGCGTGAGAAGGCAGTGATTGCGCGAATGAGTTCCTGCTTCAGAGGATGCTCGTGAATGTTTCGTACCATGGACATGTCGAGCTTGAGATAGTCCGGCTCCAGCTCGACGATGGCCTCGAGACTGGAGTACCCGGCCCCGGTGTCGTCGACAGCGATGGAAAAGCCGAGTTTTGAATAATTGCTGAGCGCCGCTTTGAACGCAGGATAATCATCGATCGCCTCCCGCTCTGAAACTTCAATGACGATCTTCTGCGGTCGACGCTGCACGTCTGCAAGGAATTCTTCGAGATAGTCACCCTGGAATTCCGGGTCCTGCATGGTGCTCGGGAGACAATTGATGAACACTTGGGCACCGGGTTCCAAGTGCGCGGATGCGAGCAGGGCTTTTTTGCGGCAAATGCGATCCAACTCGAAGATGAGGCCGACTTCTTTTGCGGTGTCAAACAGAAAGTACG
>JBFHWR010000412.1:0-2734 GCA_041599395.1 Gemmatimonadales bacterium
CGCGATGGTTCGGAGTGCGCGAACAGACCAACGAAGTTCATCGACGTCGTGCGGCGTGCCAGGCGCGTGACCGGATCCATCCTCGAAGGCGAATGCACCCGATACGTCTCGAACAGGAGCTGTTTGCGCAGCGCCAGCGCCGCATACGCGGCCACCCAGTTCCTCGTGTAGATGATATCGTAACTGGAGAGCGCCGCATAGGCGGGTGCCAATAGGCCGTGTGTGAGCCGATCGACGCTGAGGGACCAGGACGGGAAGTGGAGCAGCTCCGTCAATCCGAATCCGTTGGGGACTCGATAAAAATCGAGCAGCTGCTCGTACCGGTGGGCCTTCGACTTCCCCAGTGAGCGCCAGCTTCGGGGAATGATGAGATCGACGCTCAGCCCCTCTGAGGCCAACCCCGCCACGGTATTCACCAGCTGTTCGGCGTTCGCCTTTCGTGAAGGACAGCGCTGGTCTGCAACGTACGCGATTCTGGCTTGCATCAATCCCTTTTTACGTTGTGCGGCTTGTTTCTGTTCATCCGGTCGCGCCTCCTTATCCGCGCGGGCTATCAATGCGATTCACGGTGTCACTTCCGGGCCGGCATGCGTGGCTGTCCGGCGGCGCAAGCTGTTCAACGTCGCGCGGTCCCTGGGGTCAAGCCCGATGATCCGCCATGCAAGCACGTATCCGAGGAGCAGCACGACGCCGGCAATCAGTTCTCCGGGCCAGCTTGCGATCAGAACGCGAACGATGAGTGCAGGGGTCAGCGCACTGACGAATGCGACGAGAGGTCGAACCAGCGAGACCCACGGCCACGTCCACCGCATCAGAAACCGCAGTTCAGTATAACGCAATCCCGCCAGGCACGATGCCGCGAAGATCGATGCCGCGGCTGCGCCGGTCGCCCCAAACTTCGCAATCAAGATCAACGATGCGGCCACGTACAGCACGGTGACGACCGCCGAGTTGACGAGGTTGAGATGCGGCCTGTCCGCTACGATCACAGACTCGGCCAGACCGGCGAAGCCGGTGACGCCGTGCGCGACGGCAAGCAGCACGAGCCACAGCGCCCCGGCACGGAAATCCGGACCGAATATCGACATCACGAGCGATGCTGCCACCAGAAGCAGGCCGAAGATCGGTAACTGCGCTGCGACCAGCCACCGACCCACCTGAGAAGCACTCTCGCTCAGGGCACCGTGGTCCTGTCGCGCCCGGTGACCGGCGACGACTGGGGCAAATATTGGATCGAAGGCGAACTTCACTTTCCGCATCCCTCCGGCGACCTCAACTGCGGCACAGTACACGCCAAATACTTCGAGGGTCAGTCCCGGGGCCCGTCCCACGAACACCCCTAAGAGGAACACGTCAAGCCGGTTTATTAGGACATTCAGGAGCATGTATCCGGAAATCGGCGCCGAGTGGCGAAACAGCTCCCGCCGTAGCCCGGCACTCGACGACCGAGCCTCCCCCGGCGGCGGTCGCCCGAGAACGCCGCGTGCCAACACCGCTGCAACCGTGCCGGCGGCCGTAACCCCGAGGACCGCCGCAATTTCGGGAACCCGATCTCGGAATCCAAAGGCCAGCGCGCCCAGAAATACTCCGAGGGTGACAAACGTTTCGGCGAGACCGTGCGAGTAGAAATCGTGGCGCATCACCTTGAGTCCGCGCGACACGCCAGTGCCGATTCGGTACAGAGCCATACCCGGCAATGCCAGCAGCATGACCGCGGTCGCCACGACCAAGTCGGGCGCAGTGGCAACAGCGCCACCAAACGTCAAGGTGATGACGATGGCCACGAGCGACACCGCCGCGCTGATCAGCAGGCCCCAGGTAATCGCGTAGCCAAACAGTGCGCGGCTCGCGCGCCGCTCATCCTTTGCCTCATGGCGCGCAACTCGTGTCATCGCCCCGATGTCCAGTCCGAACACACCGATCCGGCTGACGATGTCCATCACAGCCCATGCCATGCCGAACGTTCCCAGCGCAGCGCTCCCGATGAGCCGGGCGATGAGGAAGGTGAACACCCCTCGCAGGTTGGCTACCAGGAGCGTCGCGATGTTGACGGCGGCGCCGCGAGCGAGAACGGCGCCGGTGCCCTCCTGATCCGGCCGACCCACCGCTTCGCCGTTCTGAGCGGTTCTGGCGCTAGGCTGTGAGCGATTTGTCTCGGTGGTCATGGACCTTGGGCGACGAACGTGAAGTTCAAGCGGTCGATCGAGACCAGTTGGTACCCCGAGCCGAGCAGGCGATCCACCATCGCCGAGGTTCGACCGATTGGAACGGGCTGATCGAATTCCACGCAGATGACCTCGACCTCGAGACCGCCGTCGAGCACGGCGCCGAGTACCTCGTACTCGGCCCCCTCGATATCGAGCTTGAGCAGGGTCAGTCGCTCGAGCCCGAATTCGCGCACGAGTTCCGTGGGCGAACGGCAACCCGCCTCAAAAAACGTGTCAGTTCGCTGCAGGTTCACCACAGAGTGCGAAACATGCGCCGGGTTGCGGGGGGCGAAGAACCGCAGGGTCTCCGAGCGACTCCACAGGCCAATCGGATGGAAGTGGAATCCCTCGAGGTGGCCGTGGCGACGGGCGTGGGCAATGGCCCGTGGCGTCGGGTCGAAGGCGTGGACGCTGCACCGGAAACGCTCCATGAGCGCGCACTCGAAGCTCAGGTCTTCACCCACGCCGGCTGAGAAGCAGACCGATTGGTCATCGAAACGGCTCAGTGGGATGATCCACGCGCCATC
>JBFHWR010000413.1:0-2731 GCA_041599395.1 Gemmatimonadales bacterium
CGGAGGGATGGTGATGCAGCGCCGCGACTACGACGCCATCGTCATCGGCTCCGGCATCACCGGAGGGTGGGCCGCCAAGGAGCTGACGGAGAACGGTCTCGATACCTTGGTGCTCGAGGCGGGGCCGCCGATCAACCCTCAGGTGGACTACGTCGAGCACGAGCCGACGTGGTCGTTCCGCTACCGTGGGCTTGGCAATCGAAAACAGCTCGACGAGACACAGCCGGTCCAACGCACCTGCTACGCGTGTGACGAGGGGGCCAGCAAGTTCTTTGTCAACGATCTCGAGAACCCGTACACCCACGACGCGGACAAGCCGTTTCTCTGGATCCGCGGCCGGCAAGTTGGTGGCCGGTCGATCATGTGGGCACGGCAATCCTACCGGTGGAGCGATCTCGACTTCGAGGCGAACGCGAAGGAGGGAATCGGAGTCGACTGGCCGATTCGGTACGCCGACCTCGCGCCGTGGTACGACCATGTCGAAGAGTTCGTCGGGATCAGCGGGATGGCGGAGGGTCTCTCGCAGCTTCCGGATAGCAGGTTCCTGCCGCCGATGCCGCTCAGCTGTACCGAGGAGTTCCTGCGAGACGGCATCGCGCGGCGTTTCGGGCGGGATCGTGTCCTGACGATTGGGCGAGCGGCCGTTCTTACGGTCAACCACAAAGGGAGGGCCGCCTGCCACTACTGTGGGCCGTGCCACCGAGGGTGCGTCACCCTCTCGTATTTCAGTTCAGTGAACGCGACGCTTCCAGCCGCCGCTGCAACCGGGCGGATGACGCTTCGGCCCAACAGCGTGGTGGCGAGTATTGTGTACGACGAGCAGCGCGACCGGGCGCGGGGTGTCCGCGTGATCGATCGCGAGACCCAAGAGGAGACGGAGTTCACGGGCCGGATCGTGTTTCTCTGTGCTTCCGCGCTCGAGTCCACGCGCATCTTGCTCAACTCGAGCCATGCGCGTTTCCCCATGGGTCTGGGCAACTCCAGCGGCGAGCTGGGCCGGAACCTGATGGACCACACGATGGGTGCCGGAGCCCGTGGGACGATTCCCGGCTTCGAAGATCACGACACGTTCGGGCGGCGGCCGAATGGGATCTATGTCGCGCGTTTTCGAAACGTGAAGACAGCGCACCCGGAATTCTTACGAGGCTACGGCTTTCAGGGTGCGGCGGGGCGCCCGGGGTGGGGTCGGGGCGCGTCGATGCCCGGGTTCGGGGCCGACTTCAAGCATTCGCTCAGGACGCCGGGACCGTGGCGCATGACGTTCGGCGGGTTTGGGGAGTGTCTGCCGCGGAGCGACAACTACGTGGAGTTGGATCCGGCTGTGAAGGACAAGTGGGGGATCCCGGTGCTGAAGATTCATTGCACGTGGGGTGACAACGAGCGAGCCATGCTCCGCGACATGGCGGTGACGGCCGGCGAGCTACTAGACGCAGGAGGCGCAACGGACATCGATACGTATGTCGGCAACAGCCCGCCGGGTCTCACGATTCACGAGATGGGAACAGCGCGCATGGGGCGGGATCCAGCCACGTCGGTGTTGAATGCCTATAATCAGGTGCACGACGTCAAGAACGTGTTTGTCACTGACGGCGCGTGCATGGCGTCGTCGGCGTGCCAGAACCCGTCGCTCACCTACATGGCAATCACCGCTCGAGCATGCAACCATGCGGTCGAGCAGATGAAGCGGAACGAACTGTGATGGACAGACGCACATTCCTGGAGACCAGTGGCGTCGCGGCGATGGCGGCGAGTCTCGGCCCAATGGCGTGCAGGCAGGCGAGCGCGGGGCGGCGACTGGACCGGATCGGCGTGCAGCTCTACACCGTACGCGGCGAAATGGAGGAGAATCTCGAGGGCACGCTCGATCGTGTTGCCGAGATCGGGTACGACGAAGTGGAATTTGCGGGATACTTCGGTCGGTCAGCGGAGCAGATTCGCGATGCCTTGCAGGCGAGCGGTCTCACCGCCCCATCCGCCCACGTGCCGGTCGGGTCGCTCGGAGAGGGATGGGAAGCGCAATTGGACGCGGCGACGGTCGCCGGGCATCGTTTTGTCGTCGTCGCGTGGATCCCGCCGGGGCAGCGGCAGCGGATCGACGATTACAAGCGCTACGCCGAGCAGTTCAACCGGGCGGGCGAGCGCGCCCGTGAGCGCAACCTCACGTTTGCGTATCACAATCACGATTTCGAGTTCGAGCCGATCGACGGCCAGATACCGTACGATACTTTGTTGGCCGAGACGGATCCGGCATTGGTCGAGTTCGAGTTGGACTTGTTTTGGATTACCGATGGAGGGCAGGACCCAATTGCGTACTTTGGCAATCACCCGGGACGATTTCCGTTGGTACACGTGAAGGACATGAACGCGGCAGGCGACATGGTTTCTGTGGGCGCGGGCGTCCTCGATTTTCCGGGCATTTTCATGCACCAAGCCGAGGCCGGGATCCGGCATTTCTTTGTGGAGCATGATAATCCTGAGGATCCGTTTGCGAGTATCGCCGCCGGTTTCGAGTATCTCCAGCAGCTTCGGTCGTAGTATCGGTAGTTGGTCGTCAGGGTCGTGGGCAACTGACTCTTAATCAGTAGGTGTTTCGACTGTTAGGCGCTATTTCCGTCTGTGAGTGTTCTGGCAATGTCGATTGAGGCTCTATGCAGGGCGCTGTCGCGCTGTTTGGACGCTACCAGTAGGTTCCAAGCGCCGCGGCATCGCACTCGTTTCAACACAACGTCAA
>JBFHWR010000414.1:0-2693 GCA_041599395.1 Gemmatimonadales bacterium
CGAAACGAGAGATGCGCGCCGCCGCAGGCCGTTCACTGGCCGCGCCAAACATGCTGTCGCGCTTACACTTACTCGCCAACATGCACCGCCGGCGGGGGGCGAACCGTGGGGCAGGTCACAGGCCACAACCCCAAGCGCTTCGAACGAAGCGGGTTGAAACGGCGGTCGTTTGCAGACCCAACGCGCCACCGACAGTCCGAAGCAATCAGCCGGCAGTCGTCCGATGGCACACTCCCTGCTCGTAATCGGAACCCCGCCGTGCACAACGGGCCCGTGAACCGGACGCAAAGCGTGCGTCAAAACTCCAACGCGAGTGAGTCCTGACCATTGACCAAGCACAGGATTCTCCTCTTGGCACCGCAGCCGTTCTATCAAGATCGCGGAACGCCGATCGCGGTCCGCCTGGTGCTCGAGGCGCTGAGTGAGCTGGGTCACACCGTTGATGTCTTGACCTTTCCCATTGGGTCCGACCCGTGCATTCCGGGCGTGCACATCCATCGGCCTGGGAATCCCTTCGGAATTCGATCCGTCCCGGTGGGGTTCTCGGTCCGGAAGATCCTCCTGGATATCTCGCTGGCACGACGGCTCGGCCAACTGCTTCAGGTCCGCCGCTACACGTATGTCCATGCCGTCGAGGAAGCGGCATTCCTCGCCGCGATGTTTGCTCGACGAAATGGGGTGCCGGTGCTCTACGACATGCAGTCGTCGTTGCCCGAGCAGCTCGCACAGCGACCGATGTTCCGCCTCCCGGGAATCCGGCCGTGGCTCGGACGCTGCGAGCGCTGGCTGCTCGACCGCGTCGACCTGATCGTCGGAAGTACTGGACTTGCCGATCACGTGTCCGCCATCGGGCCATCGGCAGTGTTCCGTGAGTGGACCTTTCCACCCTCCTTTGCCGTGACCCCGCCAGCGGAGACGGCACGGTTGCGGGAAGGGCTCGAAATCCCCTCCTCAGCCCCGGTCGTGCTCTACTGTGGCACCTTCGAAGCGTATCAGGGCCTCGATCTCCTGCTGGAGAGCGTCGCGCTCGTACGCAGAGCAATCCCGAACGTGGTGTTCGTGCTGCTCGGAGCGGATGGTCGGCTGGGAGAAACGCTGACGCGGGAGGCCGGCCGGCCAGACCTGCGGGATGGCGTGCGCGTCGTGCAGCGACAACCGCGAGAACACGTCGGCGGCTATCTGTCGATGGCTGACGTCGTCGTGTCCCCGCGAACCAGCGGGCAGAATATCCCGCTCAAGATCTTCGACTATCTCGTCGCCGGCAAACCCATCGTGGCCACGTCGATACCAGCACACAGCGCGGTACTCGACGAGACCCGCGCCGCCTTGGTGGAACGCTCGGCAGCCGCGTTGGCCAACGGCATTCAGCGGGTTCTGCAGGATCAGGCGTACGCGAACCGACTGGCCACCGCTGCGCGCGCCTACGCCCGGAAACACCTGGGATGGGACACGTTCGTCGCGAAGATGGACGACATGAGTCGCTACATGGCCGACCTCAATAGGGCGGCCCAGCGTGTCAACCACACACACCTCGATCGAGCCGCGTAAACGACCCCTTCTTTCGGCCAGCCCGCACCAACGCCGCCCCGCACCGACTCGCATAAGGCAATGACAACGCTGCGTTTTGCAACCCAATCGCCGTGAACCGGGCCGGTCTACGGGAACCAAAGATTGAGCGTGGAGGCCGGCAGGACAGCGACTGCACTGAACACCGGGACGGTATAGGCGTTGGCGGCGCTCAGGACGTCGATCTTCAACTGGTCACGGTCTCGATCGTTGAGCGCATTCGTGGCGTTGACTACGTATCGATAGCCCTGTAGGTCGTTAACCGTTGCCGCCCCGCCGAGCGAAAGTCCACTCGAGTGCATATGGATCCAGCTCGTGCCCCGCGCAGCCAGCTCGAAATCTCCGGCTCGAAACCGGAAGGCCGCCCGCGAAACGCCTTCTTCATCAGCGCCCGTCGCGATGAGACTGAACCGTGCCGCTTCATTGAGCGTTGTCAGAGTAGCGAGCGCGCCGGTTGCACGTACCACGAACTCACCGTTTCCGATCGCTGTGGGGACGGTGGATTCCCGCTTGCCCGCCACGATGATGTTTTCCCACGCGACGATGTACGGGCCCGCGGCCCGAAACCAGTTGCGCAGCGTGAGGAGCAACTCGATCGGGACCGGTTCGGTCTGGCCGTCCCACTCGCGGGTTCCAACCGCCAACCACTTGCCGGGCTTGGCCTCTGGGTCGCCATGTCCCCAGGGAAAACACACGGCGTCCGGCATGCGCGATCCTCGATTCACGCGAGCTACGTTCATTGCTGGATCCCGTGGACACTCCCTGTGGGCCGCGGGCCTCGTCGAATCCGAGGCTGACGACGCGCTCCGCCTGACCCACGCCGACATGGACCGATGATCGTATTGCACCCGCAGGTCGAAGGTTTCGAACGCCGCTCGAGCCGAGTCTCCGCGCTCGCTGCGGAAACGGTGCCGGGCGAACCAGCCCGCCTCGTTACGCCCCTCAAAGACAAAGTCCCGCCGCCACGTTGGCACGTCGCTCCCCGGCGCTTGGCGTCGCACCAAGAATCGTTTGTGGACGAGCGTCGAGTACATGCGAACACTGGCGGAATGGGGCCCGCCGAGAATCAGATCGACGACCGCACCCGCATCCGCGGTGTCGGGAGGCCAGATCAGGTCGCCGATTCC
>JBFHWR010000415.1:0-2652 GCA_041599395.1 Gemmatimonadales bacterium
CCGTTCACTTTGAAGCGCCACCGATGCCACCACTCGTAGGCAGCCATGTCCATGTTTGACTGGCGAATGCCCCAGACGATGCGCGCCTGCCGGTGGAAAGGCCTGAGCAAAATTGCCAGCAAATTCGGTCCCGCCAGGTAGCCGTGCACGACGTCGGGTCGCTCGGTACGGAGCAAACGGATTGCGCGCACGGCAAACCCCAGCGGCCCCCAACGACCGTGACGCTCCAGATCCGCAACTCGCAGCCCGGCGTTCACCAGCTCCCGACGTAACGGCTCACCAGGATAACAGAGCGCCACGACCACTCGATGCCCCTTGGCATGGAGTCCTTTCGCCAACGCGGCGAGTTGTCGTTCCGCCCCGCCAAAATTCTGTGCGCCAATCACGAACAGGACCGAGAACTGCGCACTGGTCGCGGTCTGAGGTGCCGTCGGTTTCTCCAACAATGTCTTCGTCACGGATCTCCGCGCAGCTAAAAGAGGGCGTCCACGGTCCGAACGGGTCCGGGTAGGAGACTCGTTCATTGAGAGACACCTGCCAAGTTCAATCTTGAAGCGCGATTGGACTGGGTGTTCGTGACGTCCAATGCGCTCGGGACGATGCAAGAAATACGCCGATTGGGCCCCTCCGCTCCGGGCCGTCGGTGGGCTTTCCGTCACCCCAGATTGCGGCACCGATTCGACGACTCCTCACCGGAATCGGGACCAAACCCTCGAAGACGCCGGGCGAGACTCGCCCGCAACTTCCTCGTGCACGCGCGCCCGGCCCTCCCTCCACCCCTTCGGCTGTCGCGCAGGTGCATCACTCCGCGTGATCGGTCCGCTGGCAGCCGACCGGTGAAGTGTGGTACCGAGTCCACAGGGCGCACAGCAAATCCGGCGGCGTGCGGATCCTAAGAAGGCGGCTGAGAGGGAACCAGCGGGGGACGGCTCCCAACAGACTGATTTGGCAGAGCTTACAGTCTGCATGTCCCGAAGCCGTTGTCGCCCCCCGGGGTGTAGTTTTTGCACAGAGGGAGCCAGAAGCACGTGGTTGGGCGAACCGCAAGGGGACACCCTCCGGCACCCTCATCAACTGGATACGCTGCACATGTGCGGAATCGTAGGTTTCTGGTCTCAAGGACCCGCCCTGGTCGATCCATGCGCGTCGCTTTCTCGTATGACGGAGGCGATTCGTCATCGGGGGCCGGACGATGAGGGCCAGTGGTATGATCAGCGGGAACAACTCGCCCTCGGCCACCGGCGTCTCTCGATCCTGGACCTCTCGGCCGAGGGCCATCAGCCCATGGAGTCCTCCGACGGCCGGGTCGTCAGCATCTTCAACGGCGAGATCTACAACTTTCGAGACCTGCGTGCCGGACTGAACGGACGTCGAATATCGTTCCGCGGTCACTCGGACACGGAGGTCATGCTGGCGGTCATCGAATCACGCGGACTCCACGAGGCGGTGCGAAGCTTCAGCGGAATGTTCGCGTTTGCCTTGTACGATCGGAAGCAGCGCTCGCTGCATCTCGTGCGCGATCGGCTGGGCGAGAAGCCCCTCTATTACGGGTGGATGGATCATAGCCTCCTGTTCGGTTCGGAGCTCAAGGCGCTGCAACGACACCCCGCGTGGCAGGGGGACATCGACCGCGGGGCATTGAGCGTGTTTCTGCGCCATGGGTACATCCCGGGGCCGTTGTCCATCTACCGGGGCATTCACAAGGTGCTTCCCGGAACCATTGTGACGTTTCGACCCAACGCGCCCCGGGAGGAGCCCGAGATCGTGGAATACTGGTCGGCGCGCGATGCGGCAGAAGCGGGAACCAGCGCTCCGTTCCAGTCGGACGTCCCCGACGTGCTCGACCGCATGGATGCGCTGCTGCGGGAGATCGTTGGCCGCGAGATGGTCGCCGACGTGCCGCTTGGGGCGTTCCTGTCCGGCGGTATCGACTCGTCATTGATCGTGGCGCTGATGCAAGCGCAGAGCACCAACAAGGTCAGGACGTTCACCATTGGCTTCAACGAGCCGGAATTCAACGAGGCGACGTTCGCCAAATCCGTTGCCGAACATTTGGGAACAGATCACACGGAATTGTACGTGACGCCGGCGGATGCCCTGGCCGTGGTGCCGAAGCTCCCGACGCTCTACGACGAACCGTTTGCGGATCCGTCACAGATACCGACGTACCTCGTGTCCGAACTCGCGCGTCGTCATGTGACGGTCAGCTTGTCCGGCGACGGCGGGGACGAACTCTTTGGTGGCTACTCACGATATCTCGTCGGCCGGCGCCTCTGGCGGCTGCTGACGACGGTCCCGTACCCCATGCGTCGAATGCTGGCGCGTTCCATCAAGATGATTCAGCCGGGCTTGTGGGAAGCCGTGATCAAGCCGCTGCAATTCGTGCTTCCGGATCGCGTCGGCGATGGGCTGAGCGGCCACCGAGTGCATCGGGTGGCAGACGTGGTCTCGGTCGCGACCGCCGAGGCGATGTACCATGACATGATGTCGCACTGGCGGAACCCGGCAGCCATTGTGCAAGGCGGAATTGAGCCACGCACGGCGCTGACAGACGATCGGCGTTGGGCGGCGCTCGAGGGCATTCTTCCCCGCATGATGTACCTGGACATGGTGAGCTACCTTCCCGACGACATCCTGGTGAAGGTCGACCGA
>JBFHWR010000416.1:0-2635 GCA_041599395.1 Gemmatimonadales bacterium
CGTCGCCCGACTGTTCGTTTGGCTCGTGGTGGGCGTTGGCTCCGTTCACTCCAAACGCCACGATGGGTGGAGAGTCCGTCCACAACCCCGCTCGCTCGATGGCGTCGAGCACGCGCCGCTGAACCTGGAATTCGGTAACGCGCTCCTCCACCCGGACGATCTCGCCGAGCGTCCGACGCGCAATATCCGCCAAGGCCTCCGCCACCTTCCGGTGCTCCGCACGCTCGACATCGGACCATTGGGCGGCAAACTGGCTCACGAGCTCGTCGGACGGAATCACGGTAGCGCCGAACCGGGTCAGCAACTGCACAACGCCGGCGGGAACGCGGTCCAGATACGGCACCGCATCATCTGGCGAGATTTCCATCGCCACCCGGCGGTCTTTGACGAGGGGCTCGAGCGTTCGGTGCAAATCCTGCCAAGTCGAGTAGCACACCACGCCTTTCAGTTCAGAAACCAGATGCACGTCGATGGTATGTACCAGCACGGTGGGGCTGCCGGACCGCGGTATCCAAACGAACAATCGCCGTGTAAAACCCAAGCCGGGTCCGGGGTCAACGATTCGTTGGGTGATCGGATTCACCCCGTGAAAGTCGAACATCAACCACCCGTCTACGTCCAGTCGCTCGAGGGCTGCACGCAGATCGACGAGATCGATTCGTCCAAAGCTCGCCACCTTATCGGTCCTCTTTCGTCGCAGTATGCCAGCGGCATGCGTCGCCGCCCTGCGCGCGGCATGCGGCGTGTGTCACCTCCTCTTCGACGCCGGCGAGCGTGCGCAGCAATTCTGATACGCCTGCCCCATACAACGCACACGCCTCACCTCCCGGAACTGCATCGACGGATGGGGGCGCGCCGACTACGGTGACGCGACCGGTCTCATCGCGCGACGCGGCAACGCCAAAGACCCGCTGCGAGATACGTTGCGCCAGTCGAAACCCCATCCGGTGGCGCGCCCTGGCCGGAAGCGCGCGGTGCAGCCCTCGCGCAGCCGCTGAGACGTCCCGCATTGCGTGCCGGGCGGCGCGCCGGCCGGCATCGCTGAACACCAGTCCGGCATCGTTTCGCCGAGCGACGAGGCGGAACAGTTGAATCACCTCCTCGGGATCCACGGCGCCTCCCCGCGCCACCACGTTTGCGTACCGCTCGATCTGCCCCTGCACCGTGCGGCTTGCCCCAAGGCGCTTGGGGACGAAGTCCTGCGGCAGCTCTTCCAGCACGACCGAGGACGGCCGGTCCAACGAACGCACGGCTTCCAGTACCGCGAGGGGAACAATCGCATTGATTGAGGGCTTACGTTTGTCGTCCACGGGCCACGCGTTCGGGTCGTCCCACGATGCGCGGCAAGTTAGCGTTACCGGGGATCGCCAGCTAGTGTCGTGTCTCGAAAGTTCGATGCAGAACCTGCGACGCCTGCTGGGCCTTCCGATCGCTGAGCCGCATGGACACGGCGGATCGAAGAGTGGCCGTTGCATAGATGCCGCTCCTGGGCGATTGTTTTTTCGAAATCGGATCGGCCAATGGCGCTTCTCATTCCTGCATGCGTGTGAAACGGGGACCAACCAAAGACGAGCTGCGTGGCGCGTTTGAGGCGGAGGCATTGCCGCAACTCGACGCGGTGTACCGAGTTGCCCTTCGTCTCTCCGGCAATGAGGCACAAGCCGACGATCTGACGCAGGAAACCATGCTCCGCGCTTTCCGTGCTTGGCATCAATTCAAGAGCGGGACGAACGTCCGCGCGTGGCTGCTCACCATCCTACGCAACACGTTCATCAACGAATACCGGCGCACTCGGCGGGCCGGGGTGAGCGTCGAAGTCAGCGACGTCGAAGAGTTCAGCGTTTTCTCGGACGTGCAGGATGCCGACCCCGAGGGCGATTTCTTCAACCGGATCGTCGACGACGAAGTGCTGCGGGCCATCGATTCCCTTCCAGACGAATTCCGTGAAGCCGTCGTGCTGAGCGACATCGAGGACCTGTCCTACGCAGAAATTGCCAAGGTGCTGGACGTACCGATCGGCACCGTTAAGTCCCGGCTGTTCCGCGCGCGCCAGGCGTTGCAACGGCAGCTCTACGAATACGCCTTGGAGATGGGGTACATCAAGGGAGAACCCCGATGACAGCGGCCAACGAAACGGACTGCCACGCCATCGCGATGCGCCTGTACGAGTACCTCGATCGCGAGATGACACGAGAAGACGAGGCGGCAGTGCGTGCACATCTCGCGGACTGCCGAGGTTGTGTGTCGCTGTTCAACTTCGAAGGCGCATACCTCAAGTTCCTCTCGGCGCGGGCAAACGCGCGCAATGCGCCAGACCATCTCCGAAAACGCATCTTCGAGCAACTCCTCTGTAACGAAGACGAGTCAGCGTCGGCGTGAACCCGCTCGGAGCGGCTGCCGCGGCGGGTGTCCTTGCGGTCGCGGGTCACCTGCTAGGGTGGCTGAACGCAGGCGGGGCCGTGGCCGCCGCCGTTGTTGGCGGCATCGTGTTCGTCGGCGGCGGTCTACCTGGCGCCGGCTTGCTGGCGCTGTTCTTCGTGACCGGGAGCTTGCTCACTCGACGTTCGTCGGGAGAACGACCGGCCCGTACCGGGTGGCAGGTGCTCGCGAACGGAACATGCCCGGCGCTCGGCGC
>JBFHWR010000417.1:0-2616 GCA_041599395.1 Gemmatimonadales bacterium
CGACCTCGAGACCGCCGTCGAGCACGGCGCCGAGTACCTCGTACTCGGCCCCCTCGATATCGAGCTTGAGCAGGGTCAGTCGCTCGAGTCCGAATTCGCGCACGAGTTCCGTGGGCGAACGGCAATCCGCCTCAAAAAAGGTGTCAGTTCGCTGTAGGTTCACCACCGAGTGCGAAACATGCGCCGGGTTGCGGGGGGCGAAGAACCGCAGGGTCTCCGAGCGGCTCCACAGGCCAATCGGATGGAAGTGGAATCCCGCGATGTGATCGTGGCGGGCAGCGTGGGCAATGGCCCGTGGCGTCGGGTCGAAGGCGTGGACGCTGCAACGGAAACGCTCCATGAGCGCGCACTCGAAGCTCAGGTCTTCACCCACGCCGGCTGAGAAGCAGACCGATTGGTCATCGAAACGGCTCAGTGGGATGATCCACGCGCCATCCCCTGTGCCAAGCCGTATCAGGTCGCTGCGCGGTGTCAGCGCATGGCGGTACCTCCGCCGCAGGCGATGTGCTAAGATCTTTCGCTGATGTCCGGGGAACAGTCGCATGCTTCAGCCTGAGCGCCGCAGCGTCTCGTCAGCCGTCACGAAAATCCCGACCACGATCGTCGTCCACGGGAAGACCGATCCCCGTATGCGGGTTGGGGGTGTTGAAACGTTCGCCCGCACGCTCGAGGGAGTCTTCGAGGAGGTCCGGTACAGCACCTCGAGATCTCGCTACGCCGCAGGCGCGCCGGTTGCGGGGGGAGGAGCGGACCATCGCACCCTCCCGATCATCTGCGATAACGCCACGGTGCTCGACTGGCCGTCGGCCCATCCCGTGATCGGCTTTCAACACGGGGTTGCCGCTGTCAAGTATCGGGCGACACGCAACCCGGGTCATTGGCTCCTGGCCCGCAGGCAGCGGCGCGCGGCAGCCCGCCCAAACACGATGTGGGTGGCCTGTGCGACCTGGATCGGCGAGAGTTTTGGCAGGTTGTATGGTAATGCGGCAGAGCACGTGATCTACCACCCCATCGACACTGCACGGTTTGACGGGCAACTGGACAACGAGCGGTCTCGCTTGGTGCTGCATGACGCCCGAACCCGTCATAAAGGCGAGCGGCTCGTGCGCGCCATCGCCGAGACGTTGCCCGAGTGGCGATTCGAGCCGCTGGCCTGCGCGCCGGACCGGGTACCCGATCGAATGCGGCAGGCGCGTGCCTTCCTGCACCTGAGCCGCTACGAGGGCAACAGCATCGTGTGTCTCGAAGCGATGGCTATGGACCTGCCGTGCTTGTTCACGAGGGTTGGGCTGATGCGAGATCGTGATTGTCCGGTTGACGTGTTCGTGGTTGAGCCGGATGAGGTGTTTGCTCACCCGAGGCGGGCCATCGATGCCGTCCGCACGTTTCTAGGGACGCTCGAGGATCGCGTGTACCGTCCGCGCCAATGGATTCTCCAAAATGCGACGTTCGAGGTTGCGCGATCCGCATGGCGCATTGCGCTCCGGGGATTCGCCGAACGAACCGGCTGGCAGCTGAACCTAGGGTAATGTAAGTCGCTCGCAAAGCAGACGTGTAACCCTCTGGCGGGTCGCGACGTCCGCTCTCGCGCCGTAGGTTGCATGATCTGCCAGTGTCGGAGTCCTCAGCGGAGGTACCCATGTCCCACTACTCTCGCCGCGAGTTTCTGGAATCGGCCGCCGCGCTGTCGGCAGCACTGGGGGTGACGAGCGATCGGGTCCACGCACAGTCGGAGATGCCGGGGCCGGTGCAGGCCACCTCGGATCCCGGCCCCGACCTTCTCGTCCTGAACGCCCGGGTGTACACGATTGATGCGGCGCGTCCTCGCGCCCAGGCATTTGCCGTCAAGAACGGCCGGTTCGTGGCAGTGGGAAGCACGGACGAAATCCGCACCCTCGCCACCGGCGGGACCGAAGAACTGGATGCAGGAGGTTTGACGGTTGTACCGGGGTTCATCGATGCCCATTGCCATCCCCGGGGGGTCAGCGAACTGGTGGGCGTGAACGTCAACCTCGCGACGGTTGCCGAGGTGAAGACGGTGCTGCGCAAAGCGGCGGCGAGCACGCCGCCCGGGTACTGGGTGTCCGGTTACATGTACGATGACACCAAGTTGGACCGGCCGGTCACCCGCAGCGACCTGGATGACGCGGTTCCCGATCACCCGGCGATGGTCGGACATCGCGGCGGTCACACGGGTGTCTACAACAGCAAGGCGTTTGAGCTGGCCGGAATCACCGCCGACTCACCCGATCCGACCGGCGGAAAGTTTTATCGCGAGGGCGGGCAGCTGACCGGAAAGGTGGCGGAGCGCGCGCGCCGCGTCTTCGATGGGTTGGGCAAGCGTGAGGAGGTTACGCGAGAGACCCGTCAGAAGGGTATCGAACACATCTCGGCGGAAATGGCAAAGGCAGGGCTCACGTCGGTGCACTACACGGGAGGGAATCCCGATCTCCTGATCGCATTGCAGGACGCCTATGCCGCGGGGACGCTCAAGTTTCGTATGTACTTCTTTCCGCGGGGGCAGACGTACGACACGCTGCGGGCCTCCGGGATCCGAACCGGTTACGGGGACGAATGGCTCAAAATTGGAGCCGTCAAATACGGCGCGGACGGCTC
>JBFHWR010000418.1:0-2579 GCA_041599395.1 Gemmatimonadales bacterium
AGCGTGGTCTTGCCGACGCCACCTTTGCCTCCAAAGAACATGATCTCGCGGTCAGGGAGCGGCATGCGTGACATCAACAGCAGCGAAACCCGTCTTCCGGTGCCCGCGGCATCCCCATGCGCAGGTGCCATTCGTGAAACTGCTCAATGAGGTCCGGATACAGCTCGAGCGTGTAAAACGCTATTGGGTTGGGTGTGCCCAGGAGGTCTGAGAATCCGACGAGGAGAAAGAGGTCTCGCTCGCGAAGGTACTCGCGATGAATCGCCGAGCGGTATGGCGCGATGTACACACCTTCGTAAATCTCGCGCGCGGCGCGGAGAGTGCGTCTGAGTGCGCGCCAGCCACGGCGAAGCTGCGAACTCCGTTTGGTCATCCTAACCTGCAATTAGCGCGCGGTGTGCGTGTTGCGGCAAGGGCTGGCACCGTTGGCGCCACGTCACCGGGTATCGGTCCCGCGATCGCGGATCACGAATCCCGCCCCAGCCAACAACCCGGCGAGCGCGGCGCTCACACCAAGCGCGGCGGGGCCACCCGACACTGCGTACACGACACCCAAGAGCAAGCTACCAGGGAGCGCGGCCACACCCACACTGGCGTGGTACATGCCAAACTGCGTCCCGCGCCGCGCGGAAAGCGACGCCACAAACGCCCGCTCGGGGGATTCGGTGAGCGCGGTGACGACACCGAGAGCGAGAAACCACAGGCTTCCGGCAACCGCGCCACCGCTCCCAGCGAGCCCGAGACACATGAGACAGTAGAGGGCCCAACCACCAACCATAGTCGCACGCGGACCCAGCCGATCCGAGAGACCACCACCGGGGTAGCTCGCTGCGGTTCGCACGACGTGTAACAGCGACCAGAGCAACGGGATGACGGCTACCGGGACTCTGAGGTCTTGCAGCCGAAGCAAGAAGAGCGTTTCGGGAAGCCGGGCGAAGGCAAACAGGACGATGAGGAGAAACAGTCGGGACGATGGCTTTGAAACGTCTTCAGGCGGCGCACAGCTTGGCGTCGCCGCCGCCGGTTGGCTTGGCCCCGGCCGCGCCGGCTCGACCCGAGTCATGGCCCAGGCAACCACCACCACGGCCAGCAGCCCCGGAAGCACGCTGGCGAGGATCACGTCTCTGGGGGTCATGCCCTGCCATGCAATCAGCCCCCAGGCGACCAGCGGCCCGATCATTGCCCCGGCATGGTCCATTGCTCGGTGAAACCCAAACGCGCGTCCACGAATGGACCGGTGCGCCGCGTCTGCGATGACGGCGTCGCGCGGCGGATTCCGAATTCCCTTTCCGATGCGGTCCGTCGCGCGGAGCGCAATGACCTGCCATCCCGATGTGGCCAAACCGATCAGGGGCCGTGCCAGCGTGGCGATACCGTACCCGCCGATGACGAGTGGCCGTCGCCACCAGCGGCGATCGGCAAGCCACCCGGAAACCAACTTGACCCCTGCCGCAACGGCGTCCGCGACGCCGTCCAGCGCGCCAAGCGTGATCGCGCCGCCGCCGAGTTGAGTTGTGACAAAGGCCGGGAGCAGGGGATAGACCATCTCGCTCGCGAGGTCATTGAAGAACGAGACAACCCCAAGGCGCCTGACAACGGCCGGCAGCCGTTGGCGCGACGCGCCGTTCTCAGTCACCCAAGCCCATGCCCCACCGTATGAGGCTCACCGGCAGCAATCCATAGCTGAGAAATTCCTGGTGGAAGCCGTATTGCGAGTACTCAGCCCCAGCGGCGTCTCGGTAGGCGGCGTGCAGGGCCGCGATTTCTCTGCGCCCGACAGCATATCCGATTTGGTACGCCGGGGTGGCACAGTACCGTCGGACTTCCGCTTCCGCGTTCTGGCGATCAAAGTGGAGCGTGTCGACCAGGAGATCGACGCCCTCCGAGAAGGACATACCGCGCGCGTGAAGACCCACGTCAAGCACGATGCGCACGGCGCGCCACAACAAGGCCACCTTCTGAAACAGCCGTTCCTGGACGTTCAGGTAAAACCCGGCCTCTCCCATCATCTCCTCGCAATACAGGGCCCAACCCTCGATCGTCACCGGCGTGCCAATGAGACTCCGCACGATGCGGGATTGACCCTGCGCGTGGAGAAAGTGGAGATGATGACCGGGATATCCCTCATGGAGCGCCGTGCATGGTAGGTCGTACGAGCAGTGGTCTCGCAACATTTTTTCGGCGGCGTCCGGACCCATGTCGTCTCCGGGCGGCGTGACGTAGAACAGTCCCGTCTTGTCCTCGGAAAACGCGCCGGGGGGCTGATACGCCGCAAACGGTATCAGGGAGCGCAGGAACGGTGGCGTTTCCACCACGCGCAGCGGACCGGTTGGCACCGGGGCCAACCGATGCTCTTCCACAAACTGGTGCGCGCGTTCCATTGCCGTCCTGTATGTGGTCACGAGAGTGTCGGCGCTCGGGTGCTCCGTACGCAGCCGATCGACCACGTCGTGCCAGTTGGCGCCAGGCTCGATCTCTTTGGCGAGCGCCCGAATTTGGCATTCCACTTCCTCCACCAGACTTTCCCCATACCGCCACAGTTCGGATGACGTGGTCTTCAGGACGTGCTCGTACTGGAG
>JBFHWR010000419.1:0-2556 GCA_041599395.1 Gemmatimonadales bacterium
TCCGAGCTTGCAGGTGTCACATTCAGTCCCGATGGGCGTACCATGTTCTTCAACTCACAAGGAAACAGAGAACGAAACACACGTGCGAAGACGTTTGCGGTATGGGGACCGTGGCGTGCAGGGGCCGTCTGATCGGCAAATAACCGATCCACACGAACACACATCACCACTATCACATCAGCTATAGCGGAGTCTCCGATGCGGTTCGGCACACTAGTACTGACCGTCGTTGCAGTTTCGTTTTCGACCCTCGAGGTTCGAGCACAAGAGAAGCGTCCGATCGTTGCGGAGGATCTGTATCGGCTCCGCTTTGCCTCGGACGTGACCCTCTCACCAGATGGTGCATGGGTCGCCTTTCAGGTTGCTCATGCGGATTCGGCCGACAACACGTACCGGTCGGACCTGTGGCTGGCCGCAACGAGTGGTACGGTTGTGCGACGACTCACGTGGACGGAGCAGGCCAGAGAATCGCAAGCGTCCTTTTCGCCGGACGGTCGGCACCTCGCGTTTGTGAGCCAGCGGGAAGATGACGAGGCATCCCAAATCTACGTGCTCTCGCTCAACCAGGGTGGAGAGGCGCGGCCGGTCACCCGGTTGGAAACGGGCGCGTTCAATCCCGTTTGGTCCCCCGACGGCCGGCGCATCGCGTTCTATTCGTCCATCGAGCCAGCCCGGGAGGAAGTCCCGGACTCGGTGCCGCCCGACCGGCCGCTCTCGGTTCGCGAAAAGCTGGAACGGAATGCAGCCAACGGAGACCCCCATGTCATTACGCGGCTGAACTTCCTCGCGCTCTCATCATTGAGGGAGGACGAGTGGAACCAGATCTTCGTAGTAGATGCGCGCTCCGACGCCGCAGAGCCCGTGCAGATCACGGCGGGGCCGTTTGGGCACTCCGGGTTGGGATGGTCGCCCGACAGTCGACTGCTGTTGTACAGCGCCAACCCGCCAAAAGGGGACTATCATCCCGACTATGAGATGGACTCGGACATCATGCGGATCCCCGCGGCCGCTCACAGCATGCACGACGTCCTGTCAGGCAGCGAGCCGCCACCCCTTGTTCTCCAACCGGGCATGGCGAGCCGCGCGAATGTAGCTCGTCCGGGTCATTGGTCGGATTTCGCCCCCTCGTATGCGCCGGACGGTCGGCGCATCGCGTACATGCGTCGCTCCCTCGGCGAACACATGACGGCCCAAAACGTCGAGTTGGTCATGATGGATCCCGACGGCTCGAACAAGCGTTGCGTGTCGTGCGCGCTCGACAGGTCTGTCAGGGATTACGAGTGGGCGCCGGACGGTCGACTGTACTTCACGGTGGCGGATGGTGGTGGTGTCCCGCTCTACCGCACGCGCGCAGACGGCACGCAGCCCGAGCGTGTCGTGGATGGCCCGCGGGGGGTGCTCTCCTTCGACGTATCGGCCGGGAAGATCGCGTGGGTTGAAATGAGTCCAAACGATCCCAGCGAGGTGCACGTCGCGGAGTCGGACGGCGCCAATCCCCGTCGACTCACGCGGTTGAACGATGCGTTCCTCGCCGATGTGCATGTCCAGCCCTATGAGGAGATCACGTACGCTGCTCCCGACGGCACGGACATCCAAGGATGGGTGATCCGGCCGCCGGGCTTTGTTGCGGGCACGCACCCGCTGGCGGTGGAGATGCATGGCGGCCCGCATGCCATGTGGGGCCCCGGCGAACTCACCATGTGGCATGAATACCAAATGCTCGCCGGGGCCGGATACGTCGTGTTTCTGTCCAATCCTCGCGGCAGTGAGGGGTACGGTTTCGAGTGGAAGCGGGCGATACACCGGGACTGGGGCGAGCTTCCGATGGGCGATGTACTGGCCGGTGCCGACGCGGTGCTGGCGCGGGGCTGGGCGGACCCCGAGCGGCAGACGATCACCGGCGGGAGCTATGCCGGCTTTCTGACAGTCTGGATCATCGGACACACCGACAGATTCCGCGCTGCGGTAGCTCAGCGCGGCGTCTATCACATGTTTTCCTGGTACGGCGGGTCGTTTACCTGGCGCCTCTATGAGAGTGAATTCGGTGCGCTTCCCTGGGAAGATCCGATGCTTGCGTGGGAATCGTCGCCGATCGCATACGTGGAAAACATCACGACGCCCCTTCTGCTCATTCATGCAGAACGGGACTATACGGCGACCATTGCGTCTGCAGAAATGCTCTATCGCTCGCTCAAAGTATTGGGCAAGGACGTGGAGTTTGCGTGGTACCCCCGGGCGAGCCATGAGCTGTCACGTTCGGGCGAGCCACGCCAGCGTATCGATCGGCTGCTACGCATCCTGGAGTACTTCGACCGCCACGTCGGAGCGGCGACCCAATAGTCAATCCTCATCTGTAGCTCGGCGCTCCCAAACCGCGGCATGACGCCGTCCGTGATGAGGGTCTAGTACGACCCGGCTCCCCGATCTTGCCGATCACGAGAACAATGTGATGGTTCGATCTTGCGTGACGCCTTCGATCATTGTACCAAGTGACGGCGGTGAGCCCCCGCACGAGTGATGGTTTGAACGAGGGACGCGATGTCATGGCCTACGACA
>JBFHWR010000420.1:0-2515 GCA_041599395.1 Gemmatimonadales bacterium
CCGTTGATGTAGCTCCGCGCCAGCTGCGCAGAGAGGTTGGAGCTGGACAGGATTGCGATAATCACGACACTCAAAGCAACGTTCCGGAGTCTCATCGATAGCTCCCGTTTGTTTTTGGATCTGCGTCAAGGTACAGGGGTGGGCTCCAAAGGTGGTGCGGGATGCCGAACCGCGCGGCAGTGCGCGCTCCGCAATGTTGCCACGCGCAGAGTATTGCCTGACGGTCAGCAACCCCTGCATCAAGAATCCCGTTTCGACGACATCATCCGGCACCTCGCGCTCGAAGGGGTACCGCTCCCTCGCCATGCCCGAGACGGACTTGGCGCCGTCACGGTGATAAGATAGTCATGAATGGTCATCCTACATTATCCCTGGAGACACCTGAAACCGTGGTCACCCATCTGGTGCGTTGCTGTGTTGCAGCAGGGACTGGCGACGGGGGCAGTGAGTGGGGATCTTCCGCGGCTGCGGGATTTCGTCGTTATGTCACCGGGGCTTTCGAGCGGTGCCACGACGCGCTGCGCCGCAGAACCGTGATAACGTTCATCGGAGGAAGCGTGATCAACGGAAGACTCTCGAGCGGTGCCGGCCGTCGCAGCCGGCCGATTCCTACGCATCCGAAACGGGACGAAGTCGCGGATTGGCGGCCCGTGCGATGAGGTCGCGGATTGCGGGCGCGGATTGGGGCCGCCGAGCGACGCGGATGCGAGGCGATAGACACGGATGGGGAAGACGACGGACAGCGGAACCGACTACCCATCGTGCTCGGCGGCGCGGCGTGCCCATGCTGCTTGGGTTCATGGCTTCGGCGTGCGTGCTCACACCTCCATCGAGCACCGTCGCCCAGAGCCCGGCAGCATTCATTATAGAAGCCGAGGCCGGCCCGCTGTGGCAAAGCCGGAACACCGTCCAGATTCCTAACGACGCAAGTGGCACGAGATTCTCGCTCGTCGATCTCGTGGGGACGGGCCCGCAGCCGACAGGCCGTCTCTACCTCACCTGGAATATCAATGCGCGTCACGGCCTCCGCGCGCTCGTCGCGCCGCTTTCTTTCACGGAGACCGGCACGTTGACCGAGCCCGCAAACTTTGCCGGCGAGCGCTACCAACCGAACGCGCCCGTCGCTGGCACCTACAAGTTCAACTCGTGGCGGCTGAGCTATCGCTACCGCCTGGTAGACCGTGAGCGGCTGACACTCTTCCTCGGGTTTACTGCGAAGATTCGTGACGCGAAGGTGGAACTGCAACAGGACGCGACATCGAGCAAGAAGACGGACGTCGGCTTTGTGCCGTTGTTGCATAGTGCAGCCGAATGGCAGTTGGCACGTCGGTGGGCGGTTCACGTCGATTTCGACGGGCTGGCCGGCGGACCGGGACGCGCCTTCGACGTCGCGGTCAAGTTGGGGTACGGTTTCGGGAACGGATGGCGCGTCGCCGGCGGATATCGGACCGTGGAGGGGGGGGCGGACGTCGACTCGGTCTACAGCTTCGCGTGGTTGCACTACGCGGTGGGTTCAATCACCCGCCGATTTTGAGGCCGCCGTTGGTCGCGGAGGCTGCACCGCGTACTCTACACAGTGATGACGATTTTCCCCCGCGCCCGTCCCGATTTGAGGTGTGTTATCGCCTCGGCGGCTTGGTTCAGAGGATAGGTGCCGTCGAGCACCGGCGTGATCTTGCCGGCCTCGATGAGTTCCTTCAGAAACTGCAGATCCTCCCGGGCGACCCTCGCGATGTACGTCCGCAGGTTGTGGCGCACGAACGGTGACAACAGGAGCGCTCGAAGCAGACGACCCGTGCCTCCGGTCCACCGATCACCCCCTTCCCCGCCGACGATTACGAGCGTCCCCCGCGACGTGAGGGCGCGCCTCAAATGTGACAACGAGCGGTTCCCTGCCGTGTCGAGTATGACGTCGTAGCGCTGCCCCAGCTCCGCAAAGTCGTCGCGCGTGTAGTCGATCACGTGGTCCGCGCCGATCAAGCGAACCGTGTCGAGCTTCGTCGTGCTGCACACGCCGGTCACTTCCGCGCCGAACGCCTTGGCGAGCTGCACCGCGAACGTTCCCACGCCCCCAGCTGCACCGATGATCACGACCTTCTGCCCTGCCTCAACCTTTCCCTTGTCGCGCAGACCCTGGAGGGCGGTGAGGCCTGAGATGGGGACGACCGCCGCCTGTTCGAAGGAGAGGTTTGCCGGCTTGGGCGCGAGACTGTCCGCTTCGGCACACGCGTACTCGGCATAGGAACCGTTGCATGCGCCGAACACTTCGTCGCCCGGCTTGAACTGCGTCACGCGCTTGCCGACTGCCTCGACTCGCCCGGCGAGGTCCATGCCAGGAACCCGATTCTTGGGTGCGCGGAGGCCGTAGCCGATGACGCGTATCAGGTACGGCAGTCCCGTCATGAGATGCCAGAGGCCCGGGTCCACGCCGGCCGCATGCACGCGCACGAGCACGTCGTGATCCCCGATCGCAGGCGCGTCGATGTCCTCGAGTTTCAGCACATCGGCTGAGCCG
>JBFHWR010000421.1:0-2483 GCA_041599395.1 Gemmatimonadales bacterium
GAAGCGCTCACGCAGGTCGGTCCCATCGCGCGCTCGGTGGAAGACCTCGTTGTGCTGTTGCGGCTCGTCTCCGGCGCCGACTGCCGTGACCCGTCCATCGTGCCAATGCCACTCGGCGACCCACAGCTCGTGGACGTAACCAAACTGCGGATCGCCTACTATACCGACAACGGTCTCCAAGTGGCGAGCGCCGAAACGGCGGAAGTCGTAGCGAACGTCATTGAAGCCCTGTCCGCTCGCGGAGCGAAACTGAACGAGGAACGGCCTCCGCACATGGAAGTGAGCCGAGACCTTTGGCGGGATCTGATGGTTTCGGACGGCGGTGCGGCTGTGCGACAGCTCTTACACTCCCTCGGCACCGAGGAAATGCATCCATTCCTGGCCTGGACGCAGAAGGGCGACGATGTGCCAACGTCAGCGTACGTTCAGGTCCTGGCCCGATGGAATGCGTACCGTGCTGCCAACCTCCAGTATCTGGAGCGGTATGACGTCGTGATCGCCCCGGTGACACCGGGACCCGCACCGCGGCACGACGAGCCTACGCCATTCAATTACACGTACGCCTACAACCTCTTGGGTTGGCCGGTTGCCGTCGTTCGCTGCGGCACGTCGTCCGAGGGCTTACCAATAGGAGTTCAGATTGTCGCTCAGCCGTGGCGCGAGGACGTGGCGTTGGCAGTAGCCCAGGAGTTGGAGAAGGCCTTCGGCGGGTGGCAACCTCCAGTGCTATGAACCTGCCGCCAGGAGTGTACGGTTGCACCGCTCAGCGGTGGCCTCGCTCGACTCAGCTGATTGACGTCGTTGGAAACGAAGGTGCGTTTGTGCGCTGGCGGGCGAGGTGCACCTTTGAGGCAGCATACGCAGCCATTCTGATCCTGGACGTGTGGCCCGCAGGTCAAGCGCAGAGCCGTTGGGCCGCGAGCCGTAACGCTCACGCTAACTGGAGGTCGAAATGGCAATCATTGTGATGTTCGAGGTGAAAGGGGCAACCGCATCGAAATACGATGAGGTCATCCATCGACTGACGGAAATCGGTCTACGAGTCCCCGACGGGCAACTGTACCACGTCTGCTACGGCGACAAGGCGCGCCTCCAGGTGATTGATGTCTTCGAGAGTCGAGCCAAGTTTGACGCCTTCGGCGCAACGCTCCAGCCGATCTTGCAAGAGATGAGGATCGAAGCGACGCCAACAGTTTTCGACGTCTACAAGATCATCGAGAGTTGATAAGCGTCGGCGCCAGCACGGCGGTGAAGCCGGGCAGCGTCACGTTCGAGCAATCCGCCTCCGGTGTGTTCGCCGTGCAAAAAGCTCCGCGCGGAGCGAACCAAGAGCAACTCGCCGCAGCTTCCGGGCCGTGGTCGGCCATGCCCCGGCTCTTCTCCAATGTCAGCGTCGCTGCGCAGCCGCTCGTCGGATCTGTCGTCGCGCCCCAATTGTGAATCGCATGGGCCTGCGAGGAGTGCCGAGCGTACATCACGACGGCACGACGTCCGAATCTGGTCACTGGCGCACGAGCCACACGAGCACGGGGCCGGTGATGGTCCCATACACGGCGCCGATCACGGCCCAGCTCGCGCTCATGGCCGCGCCCAGGATCCCGACCACGGGGAGCCCGAATACCCAGCCCACCGAGCTGGCCAGCACCCACCAGCCCGCACGGGAGAACTGCCCCCGCAACAGCAGCCATTGCAGCACGCCGAGCACCGTCCCGAGCAATGCCACCCCCAGGACCCATCCCACGTCCACGTTGACCGCGGCCACGGCGAAGACCATTGCACCGACTACGGCCACGGCCACGACGCTGGCGAGTACCCACCAGCCCGCCACCGTGACATGCGGCCGCAGCACGAGCATCTCCAAGCGCCCCGCGAATGTTGACTATGTCAACATATCATGGTATGTTGATACTGTCAACGTTTGTTCAGTTCGCCGCATGACTGCGCCGGCGCCTTCCATCATGATGTATATGGCGACACAGCGGTGGTTACGGGGCGGACGAACCGTGTGCGAGTCCTGAAGCGGTCAGTGCGCTGAGGATGACTGGCAGTTCAGCAAGTTGACGTGCGTCGGGGCACTGGTTGGCGTGTCCTCGGGTTCACGCGTTTGCGGCGCCGGGCCCGTGACGGCCACGAATCGCGGCTGCCTAGCCGGCGCACCTGACGGGACGCTGATAGAGGAGGAAGCGGGCTTGTGTGCCAACGTGTGACTGGAAACGTTTGTAGTATTGACCGTCACCTGCGGCCGCGCGCCAGGCGTACGAGTCGCCCCCAGGTGATGTGCGGCGTCGATGGAGTTGCGCCAATGCCAATCAAGATCTTGCTTGTGTCCTTGATCTGCGCGCTGTTGTCGGTCTCGTCCGGCTGTTCGTCTTCACCGCCGGACGGGGCTGAAGCTGTCATCGTGGTGCATGGGCTGGGACGTACTCCGGCGTCGATGGCAATTCTCGGCTCGCGCCTCGAGCATGCCGGTTTTCGCGTAGTCA
>JBFHWR010000422.1:0-2472 GCA_041599395.1 Gemmatimonadales bacterium
CCTTCGAAAAACTTGGCGTCTTCTACTTGGGACGCGTGCACGACCTCGAAGCCGGCGCCACGACGCCCAATCTCCTGCTGTACGACGCGAAAGACCTGACGACGCACGCGGTGTGTGTTGGCATGACGGGCAGCGGAAAGACCGGCCTCTGCGTGTCACTGCTGGAAGAAGCCGCGATGGACGGGATTCCGGCCATCGCCATCGACCCCAAAGGCGACCTCGCGAACATGCTGCTGAGCTTTCCAAACCTGCGACCGGCCGATTTCCGGCCATGGATCGACGCGGCCGAAGCGACACGGAAGGGTTCCACACCGGATGAATACGCTTCCCAAGTTGCCGAAAAATGGAAAGCCGGACTCGCCGAATGGGGACAGGACGGCACACGTATTCAGCAGTTCCGCGACGCGACCGACATCGCGGTGTACACGCCGGGGAGCAGCGCCGGTCTCCAACTCACAATCCTCAAGTCCTTTGCGGCACCGCCGCAGGCGTTGCGGGACGACGCGGACGCCTTTCGGGAACGCGTTGCGGCATCGGTCTCCGGCCTGTTGGCGCTCGTCGGCATCGACGCCGATCCGATCCAGAGCCGGGAACACATCCTGCTCTCGAACCTGTTTCAGCGGGAATGGCAGGAAGGAAACGATCTGGATGTCGCGACGTTGATCGGCCAGGTTCAGTCGCCGCCGTTCGACAAGATCGGGGTCATGGACATCGAGTCGTTCTTCCCCAGCAAGGAGCGTTTCGCGCTCTCGATGAGTCTGAACAGCCTGCTGGCCTCGCCCGGGTTTGCGGCGTGGATGGAGGGTGAGCCGTTGGACGTTCACGGTCTCTTATGGACACCCGAGGGACAACCCCGCATTTCGATCTTGTCGATCGCGCATCTCTCCGAGGCAGAACGGATGTTCTTCGTCACCATCGTGCTCAACGAAGTGATCGCGTGGATGCGCACGCAGTCCGGAACTGCGTCGCTCAGGGCGTTGCTGTACATGGACGAGGTATTCGGCTACTTCCCGCCGACTCGGAATCCGCCGAGCAAGACGCCCATGCTGACCCTGCTGAAACAGGCCCGCGCCTACGGATTAGGTGTCGTCCTGGCAACACAAAACCCGGTCGATCTCGATTATAAGGGCCTGTCGAACGCGGGCACCTGGTTTCTCGGGCGCTTGCAGACCGAGCGCGACAAGATGCGCGTGCTCGAAGGCCTCGAGGGCGCGTCTGCGGCGGCGGGCGCAAGCTTCGACCGCCAACGCATGGAGCAGACGTTGGCCGGCCTGAAGAGCCGGGTCTTCCTGATGAACAACGTGCACGAAGATGAACCCGTGTTGTTCCAAACTCGTTGGGCGATGTCGTACTTGCGTGGACCGCTGACGCGTCAGCAGATCCAGACGCTGATGGAGCCGAGAAAGGAAACGGTCCCCGCCGAGCAACCAGCCCCTGCATCTCCCCGGGCGCGCAGCGCCCCCAAAGAGAAACGGTCGGCGGTCGAGGCGAGCACGTCAAAGCCGGTCATCCCGGAGGAGATCCCTCAGGGATTCCTGGCGACGACCAGTGCAGGGGCACCGGATGCCCGCCTCGTCTATCGCCCGGCATTGCTGGGCAGAGCCGATCTCCATTTTGCCGACGCCAGAAAAGGCATCGACCAATGGGAGACGGTGGCGTACCTATCGGCAATAACGGGGAAGGCGAGCGGTGATGTGTGGAAAGACGCCACGTTACTTACCGACGGGGCTCCGGAAGTGAGCGGCAACCCCGAAACAAACGCAGAGTTCGGCTCGCTCCCCTCGCTGGCTGCCAAGCCTAAATCTTATACGTCGTGGAAAAACGCCTTCAAGGCACACGTCTACCGCAATCGAACTATCACACTTCGCCAGTGCACAGCACTGAAGCTGACGTCCACTCCCGCAGAGAGCGAATCCGAGTTCACGGTGCGAGTGCGCCTGGCTGCGCATGAGCGCCGGGACGAGGCCGTGGAAAAACTCAGGAAGCGCTACGCACCCAAGCTTGCCCGCGTGCAGACCCAGATTCAGACTGCGGAACGGCGTGTGGGCAAGGAAACCGAACAGCTTGGCCAGCAGAAATTGCAGACGATGATTTCTGCCGGTGCCACGGTATTGGGAGCGCTCTTCGGACGGAAAGTGGCGAGCGTTGGAACCGTCGGGCGCGCGACAACCACCATGCGGGGGTTGGGTCGCGCATCGCGCGAGAAGCAGGACATTGCTCGCGCCCAGCAAAAGCTCGAGGAGCTTCACACCAAGCTTCAAGAGCTGGAAGCAGAATTCGAGCGCGAGGTCGAAGACCTGCAGGCATCGGTTGACCCGGACGCCGTGGAAATCACGGAAAAAGCAATCCATCCCCGCAAATCCGACATCGCGATCGAACCGATCACGTTGGTGTGGACACCGTGGTGGATCGGTTCGGACGGGATTGCGACGCCGGCGCACGTATGAACTGAACGACAACGGCCGGCCCGGA
>JBFHWR010000423.1:0-2426 GCA_041599395.1 Gemmatimonadales bacterium
CGCTCGCCTGGTTCATCCGTACGGATGCGGCCGGCCGCCGTTATCCCAGCCATACCGGAACGGTCAAAGGCACACGCTCTTTCCTCGCCAATTATGTAGACGAGGGCGTGATCGTCGCGCTGCAGACGAATGCGCTCCCGTTCAATCCGGTGCCGTACGGTGAAGCGATTGCGGGGATGCTGATAAACGCTCAACGCTGAACGTTCAACATCCAACGTCCAACGGTGGACGCCTGACATGCGAGACGCGAGGATGGCGTCGACCTATGGACCTGTCAAGTGTTCAGCGTCCTGCGTCCAGCGTCCTTGCGTCCACCACTCACCACTCACCGATCACTTATCAGCTTGGACAGATCTCTCTCCCTCAAAATCTCGTTGAACGCCGCGACATCCGTGGAGAGCAGCTGTTCCAGTTCGCTCAGATACCGCATCAGTCGCTCTCGTAGGATCGCTTGCACTTCCGCATGCGAGTCGGAGGGCGCAAAATCAGCGGTCGCCACCACCCCGCCGAGATAATTGAGACGGCCGACCAGACGCGCCGGCCAGCGCACCGCGTCTTGGCCCGTGCCCGTCTGCCTGAGCTGAATCAGTTTCTCCTCGACGCCCAAGAGTTTCTCATCGAGTTGCTTGGACGACGCAAGAATGTCGTCACCGTTATCCTGGTCTTCCACTACCGCCTGGAGATCATACAGTTGACGGCGTAGCCACTCGATCTTGTTGATCGCTTCGGCCGCGAGGTTGATGTCGTGATATAACTCCTGTAGCATGGCCGTCTGTGCGGCGATGTCCGCCTCCGTACCCACCGAATGGGGATCCTTGAGCACGCGGACGTTTTGCCGGTACTCCCGTCTGTCCACCGACAACGCCACCGTGTACGTGCCGGGTGGCACGAGATGGGAGAACCTGCCTTGCGGCGCCGAGCGCCAGCGCTCATCACCCAGGTCCACCCAATCGGCATAGCGCGGCTTCGTCCGGAGCTTGATCTCGGTCGTCTGGTCGTTCCGCAAGTTCCACGATACGCGGTTTACCCCCACGTGCTTGGTACCGTCGAGTGTTCGTACCGTATCACCCGCCGTGTTGAAGACGCGGATCTTCACCGAGTCCTCAGGCTCGGCGCGCAGCCAATAGTTGATCGTCGCCCCATACTCTGGGTTTTGGCCCGCAACCGGATCGTCGAACATGGTCATTTGCGCCGTGATCGGTCGAAATCGATAGGCGTCCCTGATCTCGAACAGGTGTCCGTCAGACGCCATGACCTCGGCTGTCATCTGCTGCAGCGGGCCGAGATCATCGAGAATCCAGAAGCCGCGCCCGTACGTGCCGACTACCAGATCGTTGAAGTGTTCCTGTACTACAAGACCGTAGACTGGAGCCGACGGCATGTTGGACTGCAACGACTGCCAGTTTCCGCCATCGTCAAACGAGACATACAGCGCGTTTTCCGTGCCGAGGTACAGGAGTCCGGGACGCACCGGGTCTTCCAACAAATAGCGGGTGTAGCTCAGTGGGCTGTCGGAAACGCCGCTGGTGATGCGTCTCCAGCTCCGGCCGTAGTTCTCGGTCTTGTACGCGTATGGCTCGAAACCGCCTACCTGGTGGAAGTCCACGGTGATGTACGCTGTGCCCGCTTCCCACTTCGATGCGTCGATACTCCGCACCGTGCCGAGTGGCGGGAGATCCGGAATGTTGTTCGTGACATTGGTCCATGTGGCGCCGCCGTCCCTGCTCACGTGCACCAGTCCGTCGTTCGTGCCCGCCCACAACACCCCCTGCTGGACGGGGGACTCGTCAAACGCGTAGATCACGCAACAGAACTCGACACCGAGGTTGTCCGGCGTCAAGCCTCCTGAAATACCCTGTTTGCTCTTGTCGTTGGTTGTGAGATCCGGACTGATGACCTCCCACGTCTGCCCGCCGTTGGTCGTCCGATGCACGTGCTGACTCGTGACAAACACCGTGTTGTTGTCGTGCGGGGAGATCAGCAGCGGGAAGGTCCACTGAAATCGGTACTTGAGCTCCGCTGCCGGCCAGCCAAATGTCCCCTCCGGCCACACCTCGACCTGCCGAAACTGTCTGGTACGCTCGTCATACCGTACCACGATGCCCCCGGCGGCGCCCGCACCCGACGCACTGGACCACACGATATTCGGATCGGTGGGATCCGGCGTGGCGAAACCGCTCTCTCCACCGCCCACTTCGTGCCACATCGACCGCGGAATGCCGCCACTGCCAAACAGGCCTCCCGTACGGGTATTGCTTGGGCCACGCATGGACGGGCCGTCCTGCCGATTACCCAACACGTTATAAGGAATGGCATTGTCGGCAGTCACGTGGTACATCTGCGCAACCGGGAGCTGGATGCGATGCCAAGACTTGCCGCGATTCTCCGAGATCGAAATGCCACCGTCGTGCCCGACGATCATGCGC
>JBFHWR010000424.1:0-2408 GCA_041599395.1 Gemmatimonadales bacterium
CATGGCGGCCGTACGAATTCCCGGCTGTTCGGCGTCGTTCGTGTCACCCAATGGCCTGCTGGCAACCAATCACCATTGCGTGCGCAGCCGTGTCTCGGAGGTGAGCCGCCCGGGTGAACTTCTGCTGGACAACGGGTTCTATGCTGCGTCGCTCGATCAGGAGCGGCCGATTCCCGGATACTACGTCGATCAGCTCATTGGTATCGAGGATGTGACCGACGAGGTGTACGCCGCGATGGCCGGCCTCGACGTGCCAGCGGAACGCGAACGTACGCGCGAGCGGGTGTTCGATCGGATCAGGAGCCGATTGCAAGAGCAACATGCCATGAGCGGCGACGACATCTGGGTGCAGATGATTGCGCTATACAACGGCGGCCGATACTCGGCCTATGTGTTTCGCCGGTACAGCGACGTCCGGCTCGTCATGGCCGTCGAACTCGAGGCGGGGTTCTTTGGCGGCGACCCGGACAACTTCACCTACCCACGCTACGCGCTCGATTTTGCGTTCCTCCGGGTCTACGAAAACGGCGCGCCTCTCGAGAGCGACCACCACTTTGCGTGGGGTGACGAAGGCGTGGAAGCCGGTGACGTGGTATTCGTGATCGGCAATCCTGGGCCGACAACCAGACTCACCACCATGTCGCAACTCGAGTTTCTGCGCGACGTACAGGTTCCGGCGCAACGCGCCTGGCTCGCCAGCCGCCACGCGGCACTGGATGAGTTCCGTGCGCGGCACACCGACGAGGCGGAGCGGCTGAACATTCGGAACCGGATGTTTTCTTTGTCCAACTCGTTGAAGGCCGCCACCGGGCGACTGGACGCGCTTTACACAGTGGAGGTCATGGCCAAGCGACGCGATGCCGAACGGATGTTGCGCGAGGCGATCGCGAAGGATCCACCGCTCGCCGCCGAGTACGGTGATTTATTCGATCGTATGGCGGACCTGCAACGCCGGAAGAGAGAGTTGCAGGCGGGCTACGGCGCGTTTTACCAGCTTGGGTCCGCGACGTACGGATCACGATTGATGCGACGCATGGTGCGAGGAGCGGCGTACGCCGAGGCAGATGATCGAGGGGCGCCTGCAGACACCGTGGCCATGCTCAAAGATGCCATCATGGCGATCGGAGATCATCCGGCCGATTTGGAGCGCCGCTTCCTCGCGGCCCGCTTTACGGATTTCGAGCGATACCTTGGGGCGGACCACCCACTCACCCGTGCGGCGCTCGTAGACGGTACGCCGGAAGCATCGGCTGCCGCGCTGCTTGCCCACTCATTTCTGGGAACCGCCGAGAGCACACGAGCCACGCTGGAAACGGGGGACCCGCCTGACGACGACCCAGCGCGGCCAATCTTCGCGGCGCTGGTTCCCGCCTACCGGGAATTCCAGCAGGCTTTGGCGCCTCTCCTGGCAGACGAAGCAGAGCTGGCAAGTCAGTTGGGGCGCGTGAAGTTCGCGGTGTACGGACGCGAGGTCGCCCCCGACGCCACGTCGTCGCCCCGAATCACTGATGGGGTCGTTACGGGATTCGAGTACAACGGCACGCTGGCACCGGTGTACACCACGTTCTATGGTATGTACGACAGGTACTACGGCCATTGGGGTGACATCGAATGGGCGTTGCCCGAGCGGTGGCGCACGCCGCCGGTCGGTCTCGACCTCGCGACGCCGCTCAATTTTGTCTCCACGGCAGACACGTACGGCGGCAACTCGGGTTCACCGGCGGTCACCAAAGACCTGGCCCTGGTGGGTCTCAACTTCGACCGCAACATCCAGGGCCTTTCGCGGGACTACATCTATTTACCGGAGCGCGGCCGCAACATCATGGTAGACGCGCGTGCGGTGCAGGCAGCGCTCGATCATGCATATGACGCGGACAGATTGGTCGAGGAGTTGTTGACGGGTCGGTTGTTTACAACCGAGGCGGAGGCGGATCGGGTGGAGCGGCAATAGAAAACGTTCAACGTCCGGTTCACCCACACGACGGACGCTAGACGCGCCGCCACCCACCCTCTCCCCACTCGACGCGAGACGCGGGGATGGGCCGTCTTGCGTCCTGCGTCCCGCGTCCCGCGTCTCCCTGTCACATTTCCGTACGGATACGTGCTCCCTGGGCTGAGCGCACCGACTGACCGGCGCCTTTCTATCAGGAGGAGGGAAACATGAAGCTGGATGCGATTCCTACAATTCTACTTGCAACAGGACTGACACTGACGGCCTGCAAAGGCACCTCGGGACCCAATGGGGCGGTCCGGTTTGAACCGCCGACCCTCGAATTTGTGCAGAGTTTGAACATCGCGGCTCCGGTTACAGGCGAGCAGGCGATGGCGATCGCCGCCGAGGCAGCGCAAGGCACCGCAATCGATTACAGCCAAGAGACCGAAAAAGGTGAACTCTTGTTCGAGGTCCG
>JBFHWR010000425.1:0-2398 GCA_041599395.1 Gemmatimonadales bacterium
CGTCGCCATGCCGCCGGCGCCCAGCTCCTTCTCGATCGCATAACGAACCGAGAGTGCCGCTTGCAGGCGACCGACGACGTCAGTCATCAGACACGTTCCGCGTCAATCCGTTCACAGTCGCGTCTCTCCGCGACGCGCCCGACGCGGTACCGGTCAGCGGGGGTTGGAGGCGGTCGAGCTGATCCGCCATGGTGTCCCGTGCCTGGGTGGGAGGACCAACTCAAGATGCAGCGAACGAGTTGGAGAAGCGAGTGGTTATCCGAGAGTGGTCAGTTCCCTTGGATATGACCCCAATGCTCGTCGGCCGCGAACCGGAGTTGCTGCGTGGAACATCATCGTCGGTTTCGGAGCATCGTCGGACGCGCTGTCCGATTCGGGTTGCCGGCCTGTGCTTCCGAAGCCAGAGCGGTCACTCGCTCAATGAGAAGAGGGCCAGGTGGAAGCGGATACATCGTCTATCGGGCGGCCGAAGCGCGCCTAACGCGCCTCGTGGTTCGAGGCGCGTTAGTGTGCTGGCTGAGATGGTCTTTACGGTGTGCTCATCCTGCGAAGGCCGAACATCCCGCCGACGGTGAACGGGTAGATTCGCCCCGACCCCCCGTCACCGAAGATGTTGTGCACCCGCGCCTCAGCGAAGAAGCGGGAACCGCCGGTCCCGAAGGAAATACCCAGGCCGCCCACTAGCCCGAGGTCGGTGGACGTGGCCGTCGCCGGCTGGTTATAGAGCGTCCCGTTCTGCTCACTCCGGTAAAGCCCGAGACCAAAGTTGACGTATGGCTGGACCGGGCGGGCGTAAGATGTCAGCTGATACGAGGCCGTGAGCGCGGCCGCAACAGTGCTAAAACTGCCGATCAAGAGCGTGTCGGGCAGGTTTGGATCCGACTGGTCGCTCAGGTTCCTGCCTCCCAGTCGGTGGTACATGACGTCCAGTCGGGCTGTGAGCGGTACCGACGAAAGGTCGTAGCTCGCCATCCCCTGCACGTTGAACCCGTCCTTATAAAAATCGCGATCTTCACCGGCGATTGCGGTAAGGCCGCCGCCTAACCCCAGCTTTATCGGTGCCGAGGACTGGGCCGCGAGCGGACTCGCGACCAACAGGCCGATCAGTGCGACCGGAAAACTCAGCGACTTCATACTCTACCTACCTTCTCCCTTCATTCTTGGTTGTACAAAAAAAGCCCGGCGCGAACACCGGGCTGGCCGGTCACTCGACACGGCCTTCGTTTTGTCGGTCGTCAGGACGCCACCGCTGTGCCCCGGCTTCGGGCCCTATCGGCATGCACCGTTTCGACCGGCGCTATTTCTTCCCTCGTCCCCCCACGCCCTGCTTTTGCAAGAGAACAAATCTATTGGCTCCGAGTTCTCTCGTCCATGGGCTCGGCAGGCCAGCACACCGAACGACAGCCGCAGAGCGGTCCGGTGGATTAGTGCTCCGGGGCGGGTCCCGCCGGAGGACGGGCCCAGCCGCGACGCCTGCGGCAAGGTGGTAAGCCTGCTTGTTCGACCTGTACACGAGGCGCTGACGCGCTTGCGCGGTTAGCGACGCACCGTGACCACAAGCGGCTCGCTCTCGCCTTCGGACCCGGCGGCTCCGATCACATGGTATCGCCCTTCCGGTAAGAGGAACGGCTGCCCTTCGATATCCGGGATGTGTCCGTCCCATTGGAACGTCTCGCTCCGCCGTTCACCAGGGTTGAGTCCTTGCTCGACAAAGTCAGCCGTGCACACTCGCGAGTCAATTCGATGGCGAATGTCATCGGCGACCGCAAACAAGCTGAGCTGGCAAGAGGAACTCCCCATTCCCCATGTGATGCGGCTGTTTCCCTTGTTTTCTGCGGAGACCACGAACGTTCCGGGGTCACTCGGCGACACCGCGAGATCACCCTGCACATTGACCGGGACCAATCGAACGTCCAGCGGGTTACCGCAGCCGGCGAGCGCGACGGCCAACACCAACAAGCAGCTACGCATCTAGAATAAGCCCCTACAAGGTCTGCCGTGATTACCCACGTTACAACGATCAGGTCACATCCGCCGGTTCGGAAGGTGGACCTTTCGCTCGACGCTTCGCGACTGACTTCCGAGAAAAAGCCGGCCACGTGCCGCGCCGACGCTTCAGCGTTGGAATCCCCTGGCAGCCGAGTTCACTTCTTGCCCTCGCCAAGGGTTTTCCGGCTGCGTTCACATACGTGCATGAAAACCGTCGGCTCCCACTTGGCTTCGTTGGTCGCCGGGGGCACCAAGCTCCGCCAGCAGATCCTGCCGTTTGCCAAGTACCTCGTCCTGTTGACGGGGTTTGTCGTACTGTACGGCGTACTGTTCCACGTGATCATGGCATGGGAGGGCCAGGACCACTCCTGGTTCACGGGAATCTACTGGGCCCTCACGGTCATGAGCA
>JBFHWR010000426.1:0-2396 GCA_041599395.1 Gemmatimonadales bacterium
CGGTGCCGTAGGATCCGTGACCCAGGACGACATCGACGGGTGGGATGTCACGACGCTCGAGGAAATGATCAACGGCCGTTTCGCCGGCGTCCGGGCAACCCGTCGGAACGGTATAATCTCGATTCGCATTCGTGGCACCAAGTCACTGATGGCGGGTGGCGAGCCGCTCTACGTCGTCGATGGCGTGCCACTGTACAACGGCGCCTCGGCCGTTTCAGGCCTAACGCCGAGGGACATTTCGCGCATCGACATCCTGAAGGATGCAGGGGCAACCGCGATCTACGGCAGCCGTGGCGCCAACGGCGTCGTCATCATCACGACCAGGCGAACGCCCTGAACGAGCTGGATCGGAACGAGTAACAGGAATCGGCCCGAAGCACCACCGCCATGGTCGCCGAGGGGCGAGTAATTTTTTTCAACGTGCGAGGGACCTATGCAAAGGACCATCCGTTTGATCGCATTTAGCATCATGAGTGTGCTGGTGGGTGTCGTCGCGATAGCCACTCCCGCAGAGGGGCAAGTCGTCGGCACGGTTACGCTGGAAGGCACGGGAGTGCCGGTCGCGTCCGTCGAAATCTTCGTCGAAGGGACGTCGATCCGAACGTTTACGGACGTGAGGGGCCAGTTCGCCCTGACCACCGTCCCGGGGGGGACACAGACCATCGTCGCCCGCCGGCTCGGTTACGTGGAAGCCCGGAATCAAGTTACGGTCTCCACGGGCACGACCACGACGGTGAACTTCGTGCTCCGGCAGACGGCGCTGCAGCTGGATGAGTTGGTCGTAACGGGGTACGGCACGCAGCGGAAGCGAGAGGTGACTGGTGCCATCCAGTCAGTTAGCGGCGAACGGCTTCAGGAGTCCGCCGCGCCAAACATCCAGGTGGCGTTGCAGGGGCGCCTGGCCGGGGTCAACGTGGCCGAATCGAGTGGTGAGCCGGGTGCGCATCCACAGATCATCATTCGGGGGACGGGGTCGATTTCCGCCGGAACAGAGCCACTCTACGTGATTGACGGCGTGCCCTTCTCGTTGAACCTGGACAATCAAGTTGGGATCGACCAGCTGCAGACGCGCTTCGGGGAGACCAGACTCAATCCCCTGGCCAACATCAATCCGAACGACATCGAGAACATCGAGGTCCTGAAGGATGCGGCGGCGGCGGCGATCTATGGTTCCCGCGGTTCCAACGGGGTGATCCTGATCACAACCAAGCGGGGAGCGTACGTCCAGCCTCCGCAGCTGAGCGTACGCATGTATACGGGCGTACAGATCGAGTTCAATGTCCCAGAGTTCATGAACGCGGCGGAACAGATCGAGTATGTCAAGATCGCTCGCAATACCGCGTACCTGAGGAATAGAGATCCGCTGAATCCTCAGAGTCCATTCTACAATCCGGACTATGATCCCGATACGAATGCCGGCCGCGCAGAGAACGGCGCCAGCGGCGGGCAGATGATTCCAGAGGCGTTCGTGAACTGGGACGGCGTGACGGATACGGATTGGGTCGACGCGGTTCTCGAACAGGCCACCCTGCTGAACATGGATATGTCTGTCCGTGGCGGGGCCTCCAATGTCACGTACTACGTCTCCGGGAGCGTTTCGGATCAGGGCGGCATCATCGCCAGATCCAACTTCCGGCGGTACGGACTGCGGGCGAACCTCACCATGCAGGCGACGGAGAAGCTGCAACTCAGGCTCGACTTCAATTCCACCTTCAACGACCAGGACCGTGTGAGCGCGCAGGCACCGTATTTCGCTCGGCCTCCCGGGATCATCTACTCGGCAATGGTCGCGTCTCCCGCCATCAAGATCTTTGACGAAAACGGAAACTACCTTCAGTCTGGCCCGAACAGCATCAACCAGCTCGGCAACGGAATGACGACGTCCAATCATCCGCTTGCCGCAAGAGATTTTATCACCGACGAGATCACGCAGGGCCGCGTCTACGGAAGCCTCTCCGCGGGCTACGCGATTCGAGACAATCTGAGATACAACGTGCTCTTCGGGTACGATTACGATACGAATCGCCGGAACTTCTATCAGGGCACACAGCTGATGTACCGCGGCAGCACGAACCCCCAACCGTACGCGCAGACCTCGTCGGGGGAAAGCAACAACTGGCTGCTCGAGAATACCCTCACTTACAACTGGGCGACCGGACCGCACAGCTTCAACGTGCTTGCCGGCTACACGGCACAGAAGCAGTCCGACGAGACGAGCAGCATCATCGCGCGTAATTTCCCGGACGATCAGGTCACGACGATCAACGGGGGAGAGGTCACCGGTGGGAGCCAGGATCGGCAGGAGTGGTCGCTCGTTTCAATCCTCGGGCGAGTCAACTACGCACTCATGGACCGGTATCTTGCGACGTTGACCTTCCGCTCGGACCGGTCGTCTC
>JBFHWR010000427.1:0-2393 GCA_041599395.1 Gemmatimonadales bacterium
AAAGGAATACCGCGTTTGTGCGCCGATGAGCGATTGTGCACGTTTCAGTCAATTGGAGCAGCCTGCGGCTGGCGGCCGGGTAAAGGGTCGCCCGCAGGTGTTTTACACGACGCTAGGCGACCGCGAGATAGGGAATGCTTATGCTATCTCGGTGCGGACCGACGGTTGCCTCGGCAGTAACGCTTGTCGTTGCAGTTCTCGTGGCATTGTCACTTCATCCTCGCTGGCTCATCGAGCTGCTCGCACGGCGCTCACCCGAGGTACTGTACTTTGTCAAAACTAGGCGCCCGGTCGTTGCGTTGACGATCGACGATGGTCCCGATTCCACCACGACTCCTGGTATCCTAGACGCGCTGAAAAAACACGGTGCGCGTGCCACCTTCTTCATCATCACTGATCGAGTCGCGGGTAACGAGGCGCTGCTTCAGCGCATGTTGGATGAGGGTCACGAGCTGGGCAACCATCTCACGCGCGACGAGCCGAGCATTCGATTGCCGCCCCCGGTATTCGAGGGCCAACTGCGTGCCGCGCATGACATCCTCTCGGCATATTCGGAAATCTGCTGGTTCCGTCCGGGCTCGGGGTGGTTTGACGATGCCATGCTCGCGACACTTCGGAGACACGGATACTCCTGTGCGCTAGGGTCGGTATACCCCTTCGATACCGCGATTCCGTCGTCTTGGTTTGCCGTTCGGTACATACTCTTGAACGTCGAACCCGGCTCCGTCATCGTCCTGCATGACGTCGGCCCACGTGGTCTGCGAACAGCTGCGACACTAGACGGGATTCTCCCGCAACTTGAGGCCAAGGGCTTCGAGGTAGTAACGTTGTCCATGCTGACTCAGTCTGGACAGCGCGGCACCTGAGTGCGCCGTCGCCTAACCAGTACATGCACTTGACGGGGCGGGCGCGTTGCTAGGGAATACAGCGTTTGTGCGCCGTCGTGCGATTGTGCACGTTTAAGTCAGTGATAAGCGGCCTGCGGCCGAACTCGCCCGCCAGGGAGTTGCCCGCAGGTGATTTGCACGACGTTGGGCGGCGTCCTATCAACAAGACGTGACCACGACGCAACCTTCACGGCGAGGCGTGTTAGCCCGGGCGTTGGGCCGCGGCTACTACCCACATCAGCTTGCCTGGCTGATCGACAATCCGTTGCGCCGCTTGCTGGTAACGCCGGAACGGTTTGCCAATCGTTTGCCTCTCGATGCCGCGAGCCGGATTCTCGAGATCGGACCGGGCTCGGGCTATTTCAGTGTGGCGCTCGCGCACCGCGTACCCAGTGGTCATCTGACCCTACTGGACCTGCAAGTCGAAATGGTTGCCAAGGCAAAACGAAAACTCCACGCCGTCGGGATTCGCAATGCGAGTTATGCCACAGCGGACGTGAACGCTGGGGTGCCACTGCGCGATGACTCCGTTGACGCTGTCGCAATGGTAGCCGTGCTGGGCGAGATTCCGGATAGCCAGGGTGCCCTCCGATCCTGCCACCGGGTTTTGCGCGCCGATGGCATCCTGGCGATCCACGAGCATGTCCCAGACCCGGACCTGATCAAGTTCGAGCTGCTCGAACAGATGGCGGAGACGGCGGGGTTCAGACTCCGAAGAACTTGGGGTCCACGTTGGAACTACACCGCGGTGTTTGAAAAGCGGTCCCTTGACGACGCCGTGAACAACCGGGAACATAGGTAACACTGCGAACTGCTGACAGATCGTGGCGGAGCCTGTTCTGGCGGGGCGCGTACGATGATAGGGAATACAGCGTTTGTATCGCGACGAGTGATTGTGCAGGTTTGAGTAAATCGTAGCAGTCTGCGGCTGCCCGCCTGAGTCGCCCGCAGGTGGTTTGCACGACGTGCGGCGTCTGCTCGGGTCCTAATCGACTTGTCCCAAAGGCCTTCCCAGATACTATCCTCGTCGGCATGCTGGCTCCTCTGAAGGAATTCCTACGTCTGGAGAGCGCGGGTGGGCTCCTGCTCATGGGTGCGTCCGCTCTCGCCCTCCTGGTCGCTAACTCCCCTGTGGCCCCGTACTACGAGGCGCTGCTCGAGCTACCATTGCAGATCCGCCTCGGGTCCTTGGGGATCATCAAGCCGCTCCTGCTCTGGGTGAACGACGGTCTGATGGCCGTGTTCTTCCTCCTCATCGGGATGGAGCTCAAGCGCGAGGTGGTCGAAGGCCACCTCGCCAACCTCCGAAGCACTACCCTGCCAGCGTTCGCTGCTATCGGTGGAATGCTCGGGCCGGCGGCCATTTACTTTGCCGTCAACTGGGGTGACTCCGTCGCGTTACAGGGGTGGGCGATTCCCGCCGCCACCGACATCGCGTTCGCCCTCGGCGTGCTATCGCTGGTCGGCGACCGCGTGCCGCCCGGTCTGAAGGTGTTTCTCCTCAGC
>JBFHWR010000428.1:0-2389 GCA_041599395.1 Gemmatimonadales bacterium
TACAATGCGCCACCTGTCACACACAGGACCAGTGCGTTGGCTGCCACACCGGAACCGACGCGCTGACCAAACCCGGAGAGCGGGTTGCTCGGTATCACCCGACCAATTTCCAGCAACAGCACTCGGCGGTGGCATTCGGGCAATCCGTAGAATGCGCGACATGCCATAACCCCGAAGCGTTCTGCCGCGACTGCCACGGTGTTCAGGGATTTGCGACCAGCGGCAGGATCGCAACCGGCTTCCACGCCGGAAAACCCACCTTTGTCTTTGGCCACGGTGTTGCAGCTCGGCAAGGACTGGAGAGCTGCGCTACGTGCCACGCGCAAAAAGACTGTTTGCTCTGCCACTCGGCGCTGGGTGGACGGAGGATCAGTCCCCATGGAAACGAACTCGACATCGAGAAGCTGCGGCGGAAAAACCCTGTTATTTGTTTGGCCTGTCACACCACTGGGATTCTCAGACCATGAGTGCGGCATCACCTGCGCCGCTGAGGAGGAGGTTCAATGAGTCTGCGTCATAGATCGCGTTCTATCTGGGCTATCGCGGCTGGGGTTTGGGTGCTCGTACCATTGGGTTGGCAACAGGCGAGGGCGCAAGAGGTCGCGAAGCCCTCGGTGACCACGCATGAAGTCGAGGGACGCGGTGATTGTCTCATGTGCCACGGCGGCACGATGCCCAACGTCAAGGCGGTTCCCGAGAACCATGCGGATCGCCCGAGTTCGGCATGCGGATGGTGTCACGACAAAGACAGCGAGATGCAGAGGTCGACGCCAAAAGCGACAACGCATCCGGTGGAAGGACGCGGAGACTGTCTCATGTGTCACGGCGGCGCAATGCCGGCCGTGAAGGCCGTGCCGGAGAGTCACGCAGGGCGCGAAAACACCACCTGTGCGTGGTGTCACATGCCGGCGTCCCCGGCGTGAGCCCGTCGGTACGGACAGCACGTCGCAATGGGTCGCCAAGACGTAAGCCCCGATCTCGCACCAGGTCAGTTTCGTGCCTTTACCAAGGCGCTGCTGAACGATCTGCGGGCGCTGGAGGCGATGTTGCGCGACGGCTTGATCGAGTCGGGCGTTCGTCGCATGGGCGCCGAGCAGGAGCTTTTTCTCGTGGACAAGGGATGGCGACCTGCCCCGATCGCCACCGATCTGCTCGAGGTGCTCCATCGCCCGGAGTTCACGACCGAACTGGCCACGTTCAATCTGGAGATCAACCTGCCGCCGCTGGTCCTCAGCGGTAACTGCTTCACGCAATTACATCGTCAGGTAGACGACTACGTGGGCCAGGTGCGGCGGGCGGCGAAGGATCGCGCTGCGGAGGTAGTGCTCATCGGCATCTTACCGACCCTCACCAATTCCGATCTCTCGCTCAGCAACATCACGCCGCGGCCTCGGTACTACGCGTTGAACGACGCGGTTACGCGGATGTGTGGTGGAGCGTATCACCTCCACATCCAGGGATCGCAAGAGCTGCACGTCGAACACGACTCCGTAATGATGGAAGCGGGGAATACGAGCTTTCAAGTTCACTTGCAGGTTGAAGCCGGCGAGTTTGCGCACTTCTACAACATTGCGCAGGCGATGGCCGCGCCTGTACTCGCCGCTTCTGTCAACTCGCCATTGTTGTTCGGCCGCCGGCTCTGGATGGAAACGCGGATCGCGTTGTTTCAACAGTCAATCGACACACGGCGGACGATGCCGCACCGACGTGAGCTGGCGCCCCGCGTACGTTTTGGGGAACGCTGGGTGAAAGATTCAATTCTCGACGTGTACCGCGAAGATATCGCTCGCATTCCAGCCTTGGTCGGTGCGACGATCGAGCAGGACTCCATGGAAGTGCTCAAACGGGGCGAGGTACCCACGCTGCCCGCCCTCCAGATTTACAACGGCACCGTGTATCGCTGGAATCGGCCGTGCTACGGCGTGTTGGACGGCAAGCCGCACCTCCGACTTGAGTGCCGCGTCTTGCCATCCGGCCCCACGACAGCCGACGAAGTCGCGAACGCCGCGTTTTGGATCGGCGCGGTGCTCGGCGGCGCAGGAGCTTACGGTGCAATCTGTAACCGGATGGACTTTGCCGATGCGCGGGGCAACCTCCTTGCGGCAGCTCGAGGTGGCTTGCAAGCGGGGTTCGTTTGGATCGATGGGAGGCGGGTCACTGCCCCGCGACTCATCCTCAGCGAGATTCTGCCCTTGGCCCGATCGGGATTGGAGTCTGCAGGTGTGGACGGCCACGACATCGACCGGTATCTCGACATCATCGGTGCGAGGGTCCGCTCCAAACGGACGGGGGCACGTTGGCTGGTGGAGTCGCTGGCCCGGTTTGGCGATACCGGAACGGAACCGGAGCAGATGGCGGCTCTCACCGCCGCAGCGGCCCATCGCCAGCA
>JBFHWR010000429.1:0-2389 GCA_041599395.1 Gemmatimonadales bacterium
GCACCCTGAATGAAGCTCGACAGGGCGCGTGAAAAAGCCGCGTTCTCACGCGCGAGATCGAGCAGCGTACGGTCAATGAGTTCGACGGCCGTTGGGTTGAGTTCGACAATGTGCCGGACGCTGTCCATCGCGGAGCGCAGGTCCGGGAAGTGACATACGCCAAGGGCGCGACTGACCGGCAGCGGCGCAAGGGCGAGTTCGATTTCCGTAAAAAATGCAAGCGTTCCTTCGGAGCCGATGAGCAGCTCGGCCATGTTGTGGCCGTCGAGAGAAACACGGTGGAGGTTGTACCCGGCCACGTTGCGAAGAAGGCGTGGAACGTGGGCGTCCAGCTCGTCGCGTTCTCGTGCGTAGAGTGAACGGACACGCGTCACCAGGTCGCGATACCGTTGATTGTGAGAGTCGTCGGATAGGTTCGCCAACGCCGGAGGAGTATATCCAAAATGCAGTTCGGTCCCGTCGGCAAGCACACCGTCAATCGAACGGACGTTGTCGGCCATGATGCCATAGCGGATCGACCGTGCCCCTGCGCTGTTGTTTCCCGCCATGCCCCCGATGGTCGCTTGGCCGGCCGTTGCGACGTCGACTGGGAAAAACAGACCTCTCGCTTCGAGTTGCCGGTTCAGGCGATCCAGCACAACACCGGGCTCGACCGGCACGGTATTGGTTTCGGCGTCGATGTCACCGATGCGCGTGAGGTGCTTACTGGTATCAATCACCAGTGCCCGCCCGACGGTCTGACCCGCCTGCGACGTGCCGGCGCCACGAGGCAGAACAGGCACGCCCTCTTCGCTCGCAATGGCGAGCGCAGCGATGACATCGGCTTTGGTCCGGGGGATCAGCACGCCGATCGGCTCGATCTGGTAAATCGAAGCATCGGTGCTGTACCGCCCGCGGCTGAAGCGGTCGAATAGGACCTCACCCTCTACAGCCTTTCGAAGGCGTGCAGCGAGCCTGCGATCACCGATGGCAACTTCAGAGTGGGACACGTGATCCTCGGGAGATCGTCATGCGCGGCGTCTCAAATTGACATCTGTCGCTGGCCGGTTCCTATTGAGGCACCGTTTCGATTCTGGAACGGACTCAAGGTAACAGTGGGACCGATCGAGGATAAGCATGCCAGGCCGACATTTCCTCCAGCTACCGGGACCGACAAACGTTCCCGATCGCATTCTCCGCGCGATGGCCCGGCCCACGATCGATCATCGTGGACCGGCGTTTGCGGAACTCACGCAGCACATTTTACGCGGCCTCCAAGAGATCTTCCGCACCGAGGGACACGTCGTCGTCTATCCCGGGTCGGCAAGTGGCGGCTGGGAGGCCGCGCTGGTGAACACGCTGTCGCCGGGTGACCGCGTGCTCATGTTCAATCATGGGTTCTTTGCGCATAGCTGGGGGCGCGTCGCGGAACGCTTGGGGCTCAACGTCGACATGGTCGACGGTGACTGGCGGGAAGGCATCGATCCCGGCGCGGTACACGCGAAGCTCGCGGCCGACGCTCGTCATCAGTACAAGGCGGTGGCGATCGTCCACAACGAAACATCGACCGGCGTCACGAGCCGCGTCGCCGAGATCGGCCGCGCCATGAGAGATACGCGGCATCCGGCTCTGTACTTGGTGGACACGGTCAGTTCTCTCGCGTCCATCGACTTCCGGCACGATGAATGGGGTGTGGACGTCACGGTTGCGGGTTCCCAGAAAGGGCTCATGCTTCCGCCCGGTTTGAGTTTCAACGCCGTGAGCGAGAAGGCGCTGGAGAAAAGCAAGTCGGCGAAACTCCCCAAGTCGTATTGGAACTGGGACGACATACTCGCCTTCAATCGTGACGGGTTTTTCCCGTACACGCCGGCAACCAATCTGTTGTTCGGTCTGCAGGAGGCGTTAGTCATGCTGCGGGAGGAAGGGCTCGAGCGTGTATTTGCGCGGCACAACCGTCTGGCTGAGGCGACGCGGTTGGCGGTAGCAGCGTGGGGACTGGAGTTGTTCTGCCGCGATGCCGAGGAACGGAGCGACACGCTCACGGCCGTGCTCATGCCCGATGGGCACGATGCGGACGAGTTGCGCCGGGTCATTCTGGATCGGTTCGACATGTCTCTGGGCGGTGGGTTGGGCAAACTCAAGGGGCAGGTGTTTCGCATTGGTCACCTTGGGGATTTCAATCCGCTGATGCTGGCGGGCACGTTGAGTGGTGTCGAGATGGGTCTCTCGCTCGCAGATGTCCCACATGCCCGAGGCGGTGTGGGGGCGGCGTTGAGCTACCTGGTCGAAACAGCAGCATGATTGTCCGACGGGCGGTTTGGGGCCTCGCGCTTGCGCTGGTGGGAGCCTGTAGCGGCGGCGGGCGCGAATCCGGCGTCGTCGAGCTCAAGTTGGGACATGTCGGTGCACC
>JBFHWR010000430.1:0-2378 GCA_041599395.1 Gemmatimonadales bacterium
ATTCACGCATCCAATAATCAGCATTTGTCCGATTGTGGGGCCGTGTGCAAACGGGTGAGATTCGCGCGATAGGGGCAAACGGGTGAGTTTCGCCAAATAAAAGATGAGATGGCGCGTTCTGCCGACGATCTACGAGAGGCTACCAAGGGAGGGAACATGTCGGGGACAAAGCTGACCGATTTGCTGCGAAGGAAGAAACTCGTGCTCGGCATCGGCGCCCTGGCGATCCTGATAGCCGCCGCCGGGTGGTTCAGCTACCGCAACACGATCACAAACTGTTTCGCGCTGGTTGGGAGCGGCCTTCGCGAAGTGGCCACGGATAGGAGCGACCGGTTTCTGGGGAAGGTCGGCGTGCCGGCCGCAGTCTGTCGCGGTGGGGAGAAGGCCGAAGCTGCGAGGTCCACGCCCTGGGTCGACTGGGGGAACTATTACGCGACGCGGGACGCCAACTCCAAGTCCCGCACGTGGCTCGACCCGCTTTTGGTGAAGCGGTTGGAGCGAAACGACAGGGGGATCGATGGCGCCCTGATGGACCTCGAGTATCAGCGGCTCGAACTCATTCAGTTCAATCTCTTCGACAACAGCGGCACGTACTCCACGTACGTGCGTGGGCGCGGGGGCGATCCGGGTCCGAGTCTCCGGTCGTGGCCCGAAATGCGACTCGAGCCCACCCACCAGAACTATGACGCCGTCGGCGGAGACGGCGAGCAGGTTTGCAGCGGCGATCTCATTCGGTCGCGGACCCTCTCGGGGATATGCAATGACGTGCGGAACCCTGCGATGGGATCGAGCGGAATGGTGTTCGCGCGCAACGTCCAATTTGAAACCACGTTCCCTGCTCTCGGGCACAACCAGATACTCAGGAATCGTCACGGCGATCGTCTGGGGCTGCTCACGCCCGATCCGCAAACGATCAGCCGGCGGCTGTTCACCCGCCGCCAATCGGATGAGGCCGCATGCAACCAGGGCCGCGGTGTGTCCGGCGACCAGGCGAACGCCAACTGCGATTATCACAAGGCGCCGTTCTTCAACGTGCTCGCGGCGTTCTGGATCCAGTTCATGACGCACGACTGGTTTTCGCATCTCGTGGAGGGTCAAAACGCGCGGGGCGAGTGGATGGAAGTCGGGTGCTCCGCCGCCGATGCGGCGCAGCTGGGGTGCCGGCCCGGCGATCGCATCGATCGGGCGATGATCGCGCAAGACGGTCCGGCGCCCACATACGTGCACAACGGAGAGGACCGTTACCAACGCGCATACAAGACGACTCGGAACAATGTGACGGCCTGGTGGGATGCCTCTCAGATCTACGGGTACGACGAAACGTCGGTCCGGCGGGTGAAACGGGATCCCGCGGACCCGGCCAAGCTACTGATGGAACAGCGCGGCAATCGGACTGGACAAGGGGAGCAGCAGGGATACCTGCCGCTGCTGGCACCGGGCGATCCGCAACTCGATCAGTGGCGTGGGCAGGAGGCGGTTGCGTTTCCGGACAATTTCAACATTGGTCTGAGCTTCTACCACAACGTGTTCGTCCGAGAACACAACTTATTCGTGGACACGTTCCGAGAGGCGCAGGCAGCAACTCCCAACGAGGACTCGGGTCTCCGCAACCCGGGCAATCCGGCCGACATCATTACATACGCCGAGGTGTCGGACGAGGAACTTTTTCAAGCGGCGCGCCTGGTGGTGGCGGCGGAGATCGCGAAGGTCCACACCATCGAATGGACGACCCAGCTGCTGTACGACGAACCGCTGTACAAGGCCATGAACGCGAACTGGTCCGGTCTGTTCCAACCGGGATCGAGGCTCTCGGCCATCTCGGAGCGGATCCGACAGGGGCTGGCCCAGTCGCGCGATCCCGACAAATCCAATTTGCTCGTCTCCATCTTCGCCTCAGGCTCCGGCATTGTGGGGAGCGGTAACCGGCTCGACGATTCGAACTGGAGCATGGCCAACGCCGACGATGTGAACGGCGGAGTCTCCCACTTTGGCTCGCCGTTCAATTTCCCCGAAGAGTTCATCACAGTGTACCGGCTGCACCCGCTCGTGCCGGATCTGATCGAATTCCGCGAGTTGGACGGCGATCCCAACGCGATCACCACAAAGGTGCCCGTCGTGGAGACGGCGTTCGCCGGGGCGACTCGAGCCATGCGCGAAGGCGGTCTGGCGAATTGGGCGTTGAGCATGGGACGCCAACGGCTGGGACTGCTCACCCTGGCGAATCACCCGCAGTTTCTCCAGAACCTCACCGTCCCAAGGCTCCGGAGCCAGACGCGGCAGATCGATGTCGCGGCGCTCGACGTCCTGTGGGACCGCGAGCGAGGGATTCCTCGGTTCAACGAGTTCCGCCGGCAATACGGTCTCCGCTCGTTCAAGAA
>JBFHWR010000431.1:0-2376 GCA_041599395.1 Gemmatimonadales bacterium
GCGAGACGAGAGATGGCCCGCGTCAACGCACGGTTCACACGCATCATGGTGCGCGAGCTGGAATCCGCGGAGGAGCACCGCGTCCCGACACCGAGTCTCGCGGTGTTCGAGGTGGCCTGGGGTCTGCGTGGAGAAACGTTATATGTAATAGGGGCCGCGCCGGACGACACGACACGTACCGACGTGTACGAGCTGACGCGCGGGGCCGCCGCTCGCCGGCTCACCACGGGTGGAGGTCTCAAAGCCGACCTCACGATGTTGAGCGAGGGTCGCGCACTGTTCACCGGAAGCGACGGCTCGTTTGGCGTGCTCAATCTGGCGACTGGTGAGAGTGAAACGATGCACGGCAGTTCCGCGGTGGTGTCGAGGGACGGTTCCACCATAGCCTTCACGCGAGAGGCGGAAGGCGAAACGTCGATCCATGTATGGCGCATTCGCGGTTCGGTGATGACGGCGTTTCGCACCACGCATCCCATCGACAATCTCGCGCTCTCTCCAAATGGCAACCGTGTCGTCTTTCAGATCAACCCGCGTGAAAACTGGGAACTGATGCTTGCCCACGCTGACGGGACCGGTGCCAAGCAGCTCACTCACGACGTTCAGCACGACCTGTTCCCTCGTTTTCTCTCCGATAACGTGATTCTTGCCGTGATGGGCGAGGGCCGGCACCGGCGTTCGTATCTGTACGACGCGGATACCGGCGAGCGAAAACGCCTGTTTCACAACAACACCATCCGCACCGTGGCGCCGGAATACGAGTGGGCGGCGAGCCCAGACGGGACGAAGGTGATGATCGTCTCGGAACGCGACGGGGATACGATCTCGCCGGAGCGGGGCGTCTATCTGGTCGACCTGAGCAGTCCGCTGTCCAAAGCCGATATCCTGGCCCGAATCCGCACGAACCTCGCTAGGGAAACGCGACTCCGGGAGCGCGGTACAACGGCATTCCTGCCGATTGCGGACAGCGTGGCGGCAACGGTGGCGCTGGTGGGCACCGGACGGATTTACGACTACGCGAAGGATCTCTTCGCGTTCGGCTCCAAGTTCATTACCCAGCCCGGGAATGCGATGGCCGTAGAGTACATCGCGGCTAAACTCCGCTCGTTTGGGTATGAGCCCGAGTTGCAGTGGTTTGAGCCACGTCCCGGACTCAGGTCGGCCAACGTCATTGCCACGCTTCCGGGCACGGTGAACCCGGATCTCACCTATGTGGTGAGCAGTCACTTTGATTCCGTCGAGCGGGGTCCCGGTGCCGACGACAACTCGTCGGGAACGACCGCACTCTTGGAAGCGGCGCGTGTCCTTGCCGATCGTCCCCAGCCGGCGACCATTCACTTTGCATTTTTCACGGGAGAAGAGGCCGGGCTCCTTGGCAGCAGGGAGTACGTCCGGCGTGCCGTCGCTTCCGGCGTGAAGATCGTGGGCGCGCTGAACAACGACATGGTTGGATACGCCAACACGCACCAGCTGGACAACACCGTCCGGTATTCCAATGAGGGAATCCGCGATATCCAGCACGCGGCGGCGTTCCTGTTCACGGACCTCATCACCTACGATGCGAAGTACTACAAGAGTACGGACGCCCATGCGTACTATGAAGCGTATGGTGACATCGTTGGCGGCATCGGATCGTACCCGATTCTCGCGAATCCGCATTACCATCAAACGCACGACGTCTTGGAGACGATCAATCAGCAATTGGTCGCCGAAGTGAGCAAGACGACCGTGGCGACGCTCATGCTGTTGGCGTCCAGCCCGTCCCGTCTCACTGGCGTCGAGACCACACGCACCGGCCGCGACGTGGCTGTTTCATGGGCTCCAGCGGTTGAATCCGACGTCGAGCGGTACGTCGTTTGGTATGGTCCGGACGAATCGGTGCAAAGCGTGGAGACCAGCGAGTCGCGCGTTCGGTTGAGTGGCGTCCTGTCCGGCACCTCGGTCCGAGTCAAAGCCGTCAACCGTCGTGGGCTTCAGGGCTGGGACTGGGCGCGGGTAGTAGTGCCGTAGGGTTTGCCCCACGCCGCCACCATTAGCAGCAGAGGACGCGGAGTGAGAACAACGACGTCGCGACAGCGACGACACCTCGACATCGGCCTACCCATCTGCTCTCCGAACAGTCACCTTTGACGTATGGTCCGAGTTCATCGTACCGTGTCTGCCGTGTGGAGTTGTGCGATCCCGACGCTGGCGCTGGTTACTCCCACGCCACTCGCCGCGCAGCGGCCTGAACCGTATCCGCGGGCTGACGAGCGCGACCGGATGGTACATCTCATCGAGCGGAGCGGCGTCGAAGATTCCGCTACCCTTGCGGCTATGCAGGCAGTGCCGCGCCACGAGTTCGTACCTGCGAATCTCCGGCGACGCGCGTACGGCGAC
>JBFHWR010000432.1:0-2366 GCA_041599395.1 Gemmatimonadales bacterium
TGTGTCGGGTATGCAAATGCAGTTTCGGTTGATTGTTGCTCGAAGGCAGCCGCGTAACGGCCGGTGGCCCGTACGCAATAGCACTATGAGCCTCCCGTCGCCGCCTAACGGCCTGCAAATCACCTGCGGGCGACTCGCCCCTTGGCGAGTACCGGCCGCAGGCCGGTTATCAACAACCCAAACGTGCACCATCATTCGCTGGTGCACAAACGCTGTATTCCTTAACGCCGAGCGCGCCCCGACAGGTGCATTTGCTGGTTAGGCGGCACTCCGATCGATTGTAGCCATGCGCGGGTGATATGCTACTGTGGAAAGGCAACTCGAGGATCCCAGATCGTCGCCTCGATGGTACGAGGGCCGTGTTCCTCCCGGTTGAAGTAATAGACTGTCACTATCGAGCCGTCAGAGCGGGCCGCGTTCACCGTGTAACCGATATCCCAATTGCCCCCGTCGGAGCGCAAAATGAAGGGGTCGCTCCACCGCTTTCCGTCGTCCTCCGACACCCGCGCGCGGATGCCGTAAGGTGGTGCCCGATGCTCATAGGTGAGCACGAGCCTACCATCTGGCACCACAACAACATTTGGACGCGTGCCGGGTCCATCGGCAATACGGGACATGAAGCTCCAGCTCTCGCCATCGTCCTCCGAAACCCAAGCCTCCATCCACGAGGGCCATGGTTCTGCGCCGTCATCTCTCGCCCATCGGGACACCGACACGAGTTTCGTTGGCGACAGCCTCTCGCTGGAGGGTTCAGAGGCATAATAGACGCCGATCGGATTCGGCTCCGTCACCGTGTCTACTGTGGCGGAGACGAGGTGCCAGGTAATTCCACCGTCCTCGGTGCGGGCAAGGAAAGGCCTTTCGTACGTGTGGACACCGGTAAGGGTGTCCAAGTCGTAGGGTTCTGCGTGGGAGTAGAAGAAGAACCACATCATGTCCTGCGGGCCGTTGACGATGTAATCAGGGTTCGCGAGCTCGCTCTCGAACCCAAAGCTAGGTGGCACATGTGGCCCGTACCAATGGCGACCACGATCATACGAGTAGGCGAAGAGGGCAATCGAATCCGTCCCGACGATTCCGAACGCGAGATCGGCATGGCGGAAGTCAATCGGGACTTTCAGACGGGAATGGGTACTGAGCACTTCATCTGCAGTCAGCTCGCGACCGTCGACCGTGCGCGGGACCTCAATGACCCAAGTCATGCCTCCATCCGTGCTGCGCGCCTGCTCGGTGACACAGGGCGGCATCATGGCATGGCCATCCGTCAACGTGTCGAGCGCACAGTCCAAGTAGGCGACCAGGATCTCATCACCCCAGGACCATAGTCCCAAGCTGGCCGGCCAACCCTTGAACCGCTCCGGATCGCTAGCCACGGTCACATGCGTGAGACGTACCCCCCGTTCCTGCCCCGGCCCGTCCCGGCCCCCGTCGCCCGCGCACACGTTTAGAGAAGCCGTGCCCGTAGCAAGCACAATCGCGGAAGCACGCGAGTACCAGGCGGAGCGACTCATATCAATCCATGGCTAACAGCGGCTAGCACACCCGTTGAGCAGTGGTGCCGCCTAACGGCCTGCAAATCACCTGCGGGCGACTTCTCAAGGAGAGGGTCGCAGCCGCAGGCTGCTATCGATCACCTAAACGTGCACAATCCTGCCCGGGCGCACAAACGCTGTATTCCCTACCAACGCTCGCGCCCCGCCAGGTGCATTTGCTGGTTAGGCAACGCCCTTCCCGCGCCCGCGCCAGCGCATAGACAGTTTCTTCCCACTCGCCGCGCAGTCCCGCAGATAGAGATTGATCAGCGTCTGGTACGGAATCCCGCTGTCCTCTGCCAGCTCCTTGAAGTAGCCAATCGTGGCCTCATCGAGGCGAATCGTCACCGGCTTCTTCAAGCGCTTCGCGTAGGGATTCCGTCGTGCCTTCGAGAAGTCATAGTCTTTTCTCATATCCGCCACCGCTCTGTGTAGTGCGCCCGCTCCCGCTTGTTCGCCTTGCGTGCTGAGATGATCCGAATGACCGCCTCGCGTTCTCGGTAGGCATGCACGACGACCAATGTGCGCAGCGAGGAACTCAGGCCTAGGAGAACGAACCGGTCTTCGGCGGCCGAATGCTCGGGATCATCAACGAGAAGCGCGTGTTCGTCAGAGAAGACAGTCGCGGCCTCATCGAAGGCCACGCCGTGCTTGCGCTGATTTGCGCGGTCCTTCCGAGGATCCCAGGCGATGCGGAGTTCGGCCACACCCTAATGTACATACGATATATGTACGGCACAAGAAGGCCGGTGCGTTGCCTAACGACCTGCAAATCACCTGCGGGCGACCCCTTGCCAGGCGGATCGCAGCCGTGGCTGCTATGATTGACCTGAA
>JBFHWR010000433.1:0-2327 GCA_041599395.1 Gemmatimonadales bacterium
AGCTCGGCGTATCGCTTCAAGAACTTTGGCCGAAACTCTTCGTTCAACCCAAGCAGATCGTAGAGTACCAATACCTGGCCGTCGCAGTCGGGTCCGGCACCAATTCCGATGGTGGGGACGGAAAGTGCGGTGGTCACCCGCTTGGCGACCGCCGCGGGGACGAGTTCCAGCACGACGGAGAACACTCCGGCCGCTTCGAGCATCTTGGCTTCCTCAACCAGTCGATCGGCGGCCGACTCCTCCCGGCCCTGCACGCGATGCCCACCCAGAGCGTGCACGGATTGGGGCGTGAACCCCAAGTGTCCCATGACGGGTATCCCTACGTCCACCAGCGCCTGAATCGTCGGGGCCATGACGCGCCCCCCTTCGAGCTTGACGGCGGCGGCACCCGTCTGCTTGAGCACTGTACCGGCGTTTCGGATTGCGTGCTCTCGTGACACTTGGTAACTCAGAAACGGGAGGTCTACCACCACCAGTGCGCGGCGAGCGCCGCGGGCGACCATCCGTCCGTGGTAGATCATTTGGGCGAGGGTGGCGGGGAGCGTCGTTTCGTTACCCCCGAGCACGGTCGCGACCGAATCGCCCACGAGAATTGCGTCGACGCCCGCGCGATCGACCAACCCCGCAAACAAAGCATCATACGCTGTCGTCATCACGATCTTCTCGCCACGCTCTTTCAGTGCGAGGAGATCCATGATTCCCACCGGGCGCACGGCGGGCTGCGACATCAATAGGCCTTCGGAAAGAGCTGCTCGCCGGTTTGCGGGTCCACCACGTGAATGGCGCCCGTGGGACAGTTGGCTGCCGCCTCGAGGATCTTCTCAAACCGGTCGCCGTCTGGATCGATTACTTCGGACTGCCGCGCAGCGTTGTGTACAAAGACTCCTGGCGCAGTGGCCACGCACATCGCGTTTCCGACACAGCAGGCGTGATCGACCCAAACCCATGGTTTCTTTGTCATGATTCTCCCTTCCAGCTCACCGGCAGGGACTTGAGCGATCTGAACTGCAAGCTTGGCTGATACTCGAGCTCGTCGGTGTCGAGCGTGAATCGCGAAAATCGTTCGGCCAACCCTCGAAAGACCTCTTGGCCTTCAACGCGGGCCAGCGTGGCTCCGAGACAATAATGGATACCTGAGCCAAAGCTGAGGTGCGGGTTTGGCTGGCGGCCGATATCAAAGCGATCGGGTTCTTCAAAGACCGTTGGGTCACGATTGGCCGATGCCATGATCCAGCGGACGCGCTCTCCCTTGCGGATTGTCTTTCCACCAAGCTCTACGTCTTGCGCTGCAACACGTTGAGTGGACTTCACCGGCGGATCGTAACGCATGCATTCTTCCGTAGCCAGACGCGCCAGACCGTCGGGATCGGCCCGCAGGCGATCCCACTGATCCGGGTGGCGTATGAACGCGAGCAGCCCATTACAGATCAGGTTCATCGTCGTTTCGTGTCCGGCAAACAGCAAGAGCGCCGTGTTGACCAGCACCTGGTAGCGCGTGAACACCCCTGTCTTCTCGCCGCCGACCAGGACCGAGATGAAGTCGTCCGTGCCGTGTGCCTGACGCTGTTCCACCAGGGGGGTGCAGTAGTCGATCAGGCCCTGCATACCGGCGGTCAGTGGTTGGAGGCGATACGGTTCGCCGCGGTTTGCCCAAAGGATCTTGTCGGCTAGCTCACGAAGGTACTCGCGGTCCTCGAACGGCACGCCCATCATCTGCGCAATCACCCGAACGGGGAGTGCCGCGGCAAAGTCGGTGAGGGCGTTCATGCGGCCGCGCGGTGCGATCTCGTCCAGTAACTCCGTCACCGCGTTGCGCACGAAGGGCCGCCATCTCTGCATTCCCGTCGGCGTGAAATATGCGTGGACCACCTGGCGCATTTCGAGGTGTTCCGGCCTGTCCTTTTCCACCAATTGCTCGGCGCGAAACTGCCGAACCGTGTCGAAGAGGGAGACATCCTCAGGATTGACGGGCGGATACGGGGGCTCGGTAGTCGTCTTGATAACGGCAGACGAAAAGTACTCATGATGTCTGAGTAACCAGACGACCTCTTCGTATCCCGTCACGACCCACAACTTGAACCGCTCATTCCAGTGCACGGGCTCGGTTTCCCGAAGACGCCCGAAATACGCGTGCGGGTCTGCATTCACGTCGGAATCGAAGAGGTCGTCCAGGTCAGCGATTGTCATGGAATGAGCTGGAATCTTCCGTCAAGGGGCTCTGCGTTTGGTCGACGGAATAAAGGTACGCCCGGGAGCCGACCCGTGCATCTGCGTTGTCTCGTGAGCAGAGCTGATCGGTATATGGGCGGTAACGCGTCTGCGGAAGG
>JBFHWR010000434.1:0-2170 GCA_041599395.1 Gemmatimonadales bacterium
ACAGTCGATAACGGCGTCGTCACGATTCACCCACCAGCACAAATCCCGCCCAATAGAATGGATGCGCAGTTGCAGGGTCCTGCAATGCCGCCCGCTTTGCACGGGTCAACGCGTCGGTCAGATCCGCGCCGCTCTCCACGCTGCGATAGAACAGCTTCATGAGCGTGGCCGTTGCTCGATCCTCCACTGGCCAGATGGTGGCCACGACGTTTGAAGCACCGGCGTACAGAAAGGCGCGCACCAAACCGACCCAGTCGTCACCGGCCGGTACATCCGCCAACGCGCCCGATCCCAACCCCGTCCGACACGCGCTCAGCACCACCAGCCGCGCGTTCAGATCCAGATCGAAGACCTCGTGCACCTCGAGCCGGCCGTCGTCTGCATCTTCGGCATTGAGCTCGATGAACGAGAACAGCGGGTTGTGCTTATTCAAGATGCCGTAACTCGCGAGATGGACGATCCCGTACGCGGACGCGTCTCTCACCAAGCGCGCTTCCGTCGCCTCAGCGCCCGTCAGCACCGTCGCGCGCTCACCAAGAATCTCGGCGATCGCCTCCGCCTCTTCGCGGGAACCGGGCAGCACCCGATCACGGGGAGCCAACGCCAACACACGCCTCGAAACACCGGTGTGGGACCGCTCCTGCAACTGCACCCACACCGATGCCGACGGCACATGCGCCACCTGGTACCGCTCTATAAGGAATTCCCTCGAGTCGCCCGAGACCACGAGCGCATCAAACGGCAGGTAATGAAGCTCTCCGTGCGATGCAATCAACAAGTGCCGTTTCCCACGAAGAAGCCCAGCCTGCTCCACCGGTTCGAGCAACTGCTGATACAGCCGACGCATCGGCGCACGCCACAGGTCGCGGCCTGCCGCGCCCACCGGACGGGCCAACACACCGCGCACGAACTCGACTCGGTTCACCACGGTGCCCCGGTCCACGTTCAAATCCAGTGCGGCCACCGTGTCCGCCGTCACCACAAACACAACCGAGGTCGAGTCGCCCAAGAGGAATTCCAACAACGCCTGATCGGGCGCCAGCCGGTCCATCACGTCCCGCGCCGACACCACGCGACCGGTCACAATGTCCGCATACTCCGGCGCCGTTTCCTTCATGTGAAGCAACAGCGCCGCATACTGCTGGTGCGCTTGCGACAGCGCCTCACGTACGACGTTTAGATCGCGCGTCGCGTCACCGGGGCCCCTGAGGGACGTGAGGTCACCAGTCCCAAACTCCATGGTCAGTTCGCCGATGCGACGTCTCAGGTTTTGCTCCTGCCCCAACAGCTCAGGAGCCGTTGACCCGTTTCCCGAGAGTCGCCCGCGAGCGAGCAGATCCAACATCTGCCGGGCCCGCATGCGCTCGCTCACCTCGAACGCCGCCAGCGGACGCCGCCGCGCAAGCTCTACCAGGGCCAGATCCTGAAACACTTCCCACTTGTCTGCCAAGAACGCGGCGCGACGTTCCTCCAGCGGCACCGTGCCGGACATACTCTCGATCTCCTGAATCGCTCGGCGAAATGCGCCAGCGGATTCATCGAGTGCGCCTCGGCTTTTCAAGGCACGGGCGAGGCCCGCGTGAAGCAGCCAGGACACCGTCGAGACAGGCCGCTGCTCCATCAGCCGAAGCGCCTGGTGATAGAGCAACTCGGCACGAAGCGCCATCCCGTGCTGGACTTCCAGATCGCCCTGTGCACCGAGGGCCGTCGCCTCCGAAACCGGATCACCAAGACGCCGGAAGGTGACCACCGCTTCTTCGAGATTGCGGCGTGCCTCGGCCGTGTCACCCAGTTCTTGCAGGGCCGACGCCAGCAGCACTCGGGTCCACGAAGCGGGCCGTGCGTCGCGCGCATTCTCTTGAGTCCGTAGCGTCAGTTCCAGCACATCTCTGGATCGCGCAAAATCTTGGCGGAGGAGCGCGAGGTTTCCCTGCCCCTGCTGGGCTTCGGCCTGTCCGCGGAGGTCGTCAGCCTCCCGGTAGAACCCGGTCGCCCGACCGTACTCCCGTTCGGCCTCGCTCAATTGGTTGAACTGGAGCGCCAGATCCGCCTGCGCCAATGCCAGACCGGCAAGGAGAGCTGGATCGGCGAGGTCGTTATCCCGCACCGCTTGCTCGGCCGTGCGGAGCTCGCCCCACGCCCGCTGGAGATCTCCCATCGCCGCCTGCAC
>JBFHWR010000435.1:0-2167 GCA_041599395.1 Gemmatimonadales bacterium
ATGGGCGCTACCCTACTCACCATGCCAACGAAGTCGATCATGTTTGTGCCACCCTCGGAGGCGACTTCACCGATACACCGCCCCTGGCCGCCGGGACTGTCGAATATCCGGAGCCTCCCTGGGTTCGACGTGTTGATGCCCGCTTGATTGACGTGAATGAAGCACACGCCAAATCCGGCGACCGGGGCGCTCAAGTCCAGAGTCACCTGCGGACAACCGGGCGTCTGATCAACCCCCGCAAACCAGCCGGAACCATTGCCGGGATTGGCGTCATCGCCGTGCACCGTGGACGTGACTCCACATGCCGAAGCAGGTTCACCTGTAATCGCGATATCACCTACAGTGCCCCCTGTGGCGCCAGACAGCGCCGGCGTATCATAGAACTCCGCGTTTCTCATCTCGGTAAAATCGTCAAACAAGATGATTGCCGCCTTGGCCATGACGTCTCTCCTGCCGACGGGAGCGCGAGAGGTTTCCGCCGCACCACGGACGTTCGTATGCCCCTAGGGGGCTAATCGCCAATCGCTGTCCGCCCGACCGTCTGTCCGCCTGCCGTCTGACCGCCCGTCCGTCTATCCGTCTGTCCGTCTGCCGTCACATGCCTGGCGGAGCCGCGTCGCTGTTCCATATGTCTTGGGCAATCTTCCAAGTCCCGTCGGCCTGCCGTTGGTAAACGTGAATGCCCTTTATCTGTTCGACCATGGCGTCACTGCCGTCCTTGGGCGTAAACGTCGCGGTCCCGGCGTAACGTTCGACCGCCCAGTCGCCTGCGACCTGCACGTCCGAAAACGTGTAATTCACGCTGACATCGAATTGCTCCATTGCACCGCTGAACCATGACCTTACGGCTTCCTTCCCGGTCATCAAGGGCGCGTTCGGAGCCATGAATGCGACGTTATCGGTGTAGGGCTCGAGCGCACGCTCGGCGTCCCCCGAGTTGACGCCCTCCGCCTCCATTCCGCGCACCTCGTTGATGGCCGCGACATCCTCTTCAGTCGAGTTTCCTGCTGGCTGGCACGCGATGCACGCCAACACTGCCACGGTGACGCTCAGAGCCACGTGTCGAGAGCGATCCATCGATCCCTCCTTGTTGGGGTATCGAAGCTCGAAGGTAGGTTTGTAACCTCTCCTGGGGGTATGGCCGAGCTCGATTGGCGAAAAATGCAGCCTGGCTCCGATTCTGGCTAGAATAGTGGCGGGCAGCGAGCCCCCCGAACCGGACCGATCGATCTGTGGGAAGTGGGTCCGCGGTGGAACGATGTCGGAGACGGAACCATGGATGTCCGATTCAATGGCGTCGAAGCGCTGACATTCGATTTTTACGGGACACTCGTCTATCACCGTACGGGCCGTGGACGAGGTGCTACCTTGATGGCCTACCTTGGCGAACACGGTCTCGAGAGTGATTCGTGGGAACACCAGGTCCTCTATGACGTGTTCGAGTCCCACGGACGTGAGTACTCGCCGGAGTTCTCGGCCAAGCAGAAACAAGATTACTACGCGGCGTTTGCCCGCAACGTGTTTCGGAGACTGCAGGTTCAGATCGCTCCCGAGCATCTCGCCGAACATGCGTTGGCGATATGGCACATCCTTGGCCCCGCGTGCCTGGCGGTATTTCCTGATGCTATCCCTGCCCTCGCTGCCCTCCACCGGGCGGGGTACCCGATGATCGTTGTGTCGAACTGGCAATGCGGGTTGGCGCACTTCGTAACGGAGTTGCAGCTCTCATCCTGGTTCCGCCATGTGCTCGCCTCTGCTGAGGTGGGCAGTCAGAAACCCGATCGCCGGATCTTTGAGGAGGCGTCTCGACTACACGAGGTTCCGCCGTCTCGCATTCTCCATGTGGGCGACACGCACATGGATGATTATGCCGGCGGCACTGAGGCCGGATTTCAGGTCGTACTGGTGAACCGTGATTGTAGCGTGCCGTCAGACGCAGCACCGATGATCGCCACACTCGCGGATGTCCCGCGGCTTCTCCTGGGCTAGCTATTGGCTGACATTAACTCTCCGCCGAGGCCTTTCGAACGGGTTTTCTATGTCGCGCAGTAGATGAGGAACACGCCGAAGACGCCTGCCACGAAAAACGACAGCCGCTGCGTCACGTGTGACCGGTTGAACCACCACTGCATGAGCGAATCCAGCCGGTCCTTGCCTACGAGCAGGA
>JBFHWR010000436.1:0-2079 GCA_041599395.1 Gemmatimonadales bacterium
ACGCCGATTCTGAAGCATCTGGCGCATCCCGATGCGGCCGCCGGGTGTTCGTGCGCCAAGTGCCAAGCAATGGACGAAATCGCGCGGGCCACGCAGTTCGAGACATTCGGCGATTTCGATTGGTATGCCTCGTATCAAAAGCTCGTACGGGACAGCACCGCCGACCCGATCGAGCGCGAACCGATCATCGTGCAAGAGGGCCACTATCCCAATGGTCTGATCCTGGTGCGATCGGGCTTCCTGCGGGTCAGCAAGCGGTTCGGCAACGGAAACCGCACCGTGAGCTACCTTGGCCGCGGCCAGGCATACGGCCAAGACGAAATCGTCCACAACTGGCGGAACGACGCGCAAGTCCCGTTGCAACATACCCTCCGCGCCGTGGGCTATGCAGCGGTCCTGTTGATCCCGACCGCCATCATCGAGCGCTATGTACTCGGCCCGGACCGCGGGTCGCCGCTGGTGCCTCCGGACGCCCTTCCCCCGCCCTTGACTGACTTCGAGGCGCACGACCCGCCTAGCTCTGCGGTCGGTTCCACCGCACCACGCGACGATGACCTGGTGGAGTTTCTCGTCGAGAAACGATTCATCAATGGCACGGCGGCGATGGTCATCAATCTGGAGCGCTGTATTCACTGCGACGAGTGCGTCCGAGCGTGCGCCGCTGCTCACGATAACAATCCACGGTTCATCCGTCACGGCACGGTGTTCGGCAGCCTCATGATCGCGAACGCCTGTATGCACTGCGCGGATCCGGTTTGCATGATCGGATGTCCGACGGGGGCGATCCACCGGGATCGGTTGGGTGGCGAAATCGTGATCAACGACGATACCTGCATCGGATGCGGGACCTGTGCGGCAAGCTGTCCGTACCACAACATTCGAATGGTTGACGCGCGCGATCGCCGCGGAAATTTCGTGCTCGACCAGGCCACCAATCTCCCGGTTCGTAAAGCAACCAAATGCGACCTCTGCATCGAGCAGCGAGGAGGCCCTGCGTGTGAGCGTGCGTGCCCGCACGACGCGCTCGCGCGCATCGATCTCAATCAGGGACCTGAGCCACTGACGCGCTGGCTGGCCCGATGACGACGTTCGCCCGCCGCCGTCGTTACGGCCTGAGTGCGTTGGCCGCAGTCACGCTCGTGACGTTGGCGATCTACGGCATCTATGTGACATCCCTGCGAGACGTGAGCTTTGTATCGGGCTGGCTTTTGTTGGGGTTGATTGTGGTGCTCATGGCACTGAATGCACGAAAGAAACTCCCGTTTCTCCCCCTCTGGAGTGCCGCCGCCTGGCTACAGGTCCACGTGTATGTTGGGCTGTTCTCGGTGGTGTGTTTTGCGATGCATGTTGAGTTCCGGATGCCCGGTGGCGTACTGGAGGCGACACTCGCGGCATTGTTCGCGACGGTCGTGCTCAGCGGCGTACTCGGTCTGTGGCTGGTGCGGGCCATTCCCAAGCGCCTGAGCACCGTGCGCGACCAGGTTTTGTTTGAGCGACAGCCGGCGCTTCGCCGAGCACTGCGGCAGGAACTCGATCAGGTGATCGAACGCGCAAGCTCCCATTCGTTGGCGGAGTTCTACGCCCGGCGCCTGATCAGTTTTTTCGCCAAGCCGCAGCACATGTGGCACCATCTTCGGCACTCGAGCGCGCCTCAGCACAACCTGCTCACCGAATTGGACGCGACCGCCCGTTATTTGAACGACGATGAGAAAGCCGCAAAAGACGAGATTGCCAGGCTGATCCGTGCCAAGGCGGCGCTCGACTATCAGTTTGCGCATCACACGGTTCTCAAGTACTGGCTGTTCGTTCACATTCCCGTTTCGTACAGCCTGTTGATTCTTGGCGTCGTCCACGCGACGCTGGCCTACGTGTTTCGGTTTGGCTGGTAATGGAGTCACCGCTGCAGGATTTTTCGTTTGACCACAGCGAATACGAGCGTCCAACGCAGCGGTGGGTGTGCGGTTGGGCAGCCGACGGCCGCCCGTGTCGTATCGGACCAGACCACAAGGGCTCGTGCCGCGCCACGTTTGAGTGCAAGCCGCTCTCCAAGAACGGTCGCTGGGTCTGCACGCGATCGCC
>JBFHWR010000437.1:0-2075 GCA_041599395.1 Gemmatimonadales bacterium
CGGTCGCTCAGGACGCCTCGCGCCACCTCATGTGCTTGGTCGCGCAGCATATTCCACGCCTCCACCGAGATGTCCGGATCGGGCTCTGACAGTGTGGCCAGCGTGTGCTCCGCGTAGGCGCCAAACTCGTCGTCGAATCCACCAAACAGCGCCTCGATGTTCTCAACTAGGCCATCCGGGTCGGCTCCGCCGGCAGAGGTCTTGGTCCTCGAGGACGTCGCGTAGAGATTGATCGTGACGTCCTCTTGCGGCTGAAACATCCCGCGGAGCGGCATGTCCAGGTACGCTGCTTGTTGGCCGGCGTAACACGCGTCGAGCGTCAGGTTGACCGTCCCTGCCGTCAGTTCATTGAGTATGCTGGGGATCGAGTTGAAATCTTCTTCCGCACTGAACATCGCCCAACCCGCCACGTTATCCGTGCCGATACCGTATGCGATGTTGCGTGGCGCCGTGTCGGGAACGTCGTCGTTGTCGGCGTCTGTCACGTACGTATGGGACGCGATATAGATCTCGAGCACGTCGCCCGGGCCGAGCCCTTGCGCCGCGGCAAGGATCAGATTCTTTGCGTCGGCGAGCGAGTGCTGCTCGGAGTCAACTCGCGTCACTTGGAAGCCGAACTGCTCGTATGTTTGCGCCATTGCCTCGGCGTCCCGCGGAATGCCTGTGTCGGTGCCGGAGGCGACCGTAACCGCCACCTTTCGTCCAATTCTGGCAGACGCCGCCCGCCCAGCCTGCGACGTTCGCGGTCCGCGGATTGCGATCACTGGGCCTAGGCTGTCCTCGGTACGTGCCGCAGCCGGACTCATACCTTCAGGAAAGTCGACTGGGATGATGACAACCGGTTTGAGTACTTCGGTTTCGGTCGCCGGCTCGAATCGGTCGGGCGACATGAGCCGCTCTTCATACGCCGTGTAGAAGTCGGCGTCATTGACCGATGGCGGGAAGAAGGCTAGCTCGTCGGTGACTGCACCGGTTTCGGCATTCACGAGCAGGTACCGAACCGGATGTCCGTACTTGTGCGTAGGCACGAGATCGAGGAAAACAACAAACGACTGTGCTTCGGTCGTAAGCTGTACGGGCGCACCTTCCAACGCGCCGAATTCGCGGATCTCCACGCCGGCAGGGAACGGGTCCTGCGGCATCAGTGCGAGGACGAACCGGTCTTCAGCCCAACCGTCCACCACTTCCGCCCTCGCTCGGGCAATCGCCTCGTCGCGTGTGAGGAGCGGACCGACCACACCGTAGACGCTGAAGCCCGTGATGCTCGCGGTGACCGTGTTCGCATCCGCATCGACCACGCTGCCTTCAGCCGCCTGCCAGACCCCGTTCACTGCCTTGAAGAGCCCGAGTGAGCCTTCATCGACTCCTGCAGGCACGTCTCCCGGGTCATAGGAGATCGTGAGCGAAACAGGTGCGTCGAATGCCGTCCCATCCGGGCCCAGATCGAACGTGCTCCCTGGAACGAGGAGGCCCGACGCGGGAGCGCTTGCCGCAGGCGTGAGCGTGATGTGTGTGTCGCTCCCCAACGCTCCTGCCGGAACACTGATGGAGACGCTCTGATCCGCGTTGGATATCGACCCGCCCGACGTGGAAACGAGTTGTCCGACTTCAACCGCCGTCGTTCCGTTCACGCCACTCACCGTCGCCGTAACGGTGGTCGCACCTGCTGTCACCGACGTGACGAGACCGGCCCCGTCCACGGTGGCCACGGTCTCGTTGGCGGAAGACCAACTGACCGTCATGCCTGTGACAACGTTGCCGTTCTGGTCTCGGGCGGTGGCGGAGAGTTGTAGCGTCTCTCTCAGTCCGATGAAGGTGTAGCTCCCGGGCGCGACATCCACGGTTCGAACCTCGGGAACCGGTTGAGGTGGCGGTTGGGTGGGGGTATCATCACCGCACGTGGCGAGCAGGAGGGCGCCTACGAGCACCGCAAGAGAGCGCGGATACAGATGCTGGGCACGGGGGTGCAGCAACCGACGCATGACATCTCCCGAAGGCAGAGAGCCGAGCATTTCAAGCTACGACTTGAACCCGTATGCGGCTAGCTGAGGTCGATCATCTCTACGCCGACATTC
>JBFHWR010000438.1:0-1987 GCA_041599395.1 Gemmatimonadales bacterium
ATGGCAACCGAGCCGAAGAAGATCCCCTCGAGCAACGCGAGTACCACCACGGCGGGGAGCCAGAATCCGGGCAGATACCGGACCCGGGTGGCGAGTCCCGTAAACGCCAGGCCCACCAGGGCAAACGCCACCAGGTGTAGAAACGAATAGGCAACGATCACGCCGAGATTGAACTGCACGTCTAGCGGGTTTGCTACACCCAGCAAGATGGCCGACCCCAGTGCGGCCGGTGTGTGGAACGGTTGGCTCGTCAGGACATCGATGACGAAAAACCACAGGGCCACCACGGCTGCGCCGATGAGACCGGCAAGCAGACCGTCGTACAGGAGCGGGTGTTGCTTGAGGACCTGCCAGCCGAGCGGCGACTCGGCGCGAAACGCCCGATGGAAATACGCCATCATGGCCATTCCGCCCAACAGGTTCGCCGCGGTCACGTGCACGACCGGGACGACGGTCAAGAGGTTTGTGCCTGTGGCGAGGAGCCCGGCGTAGTGCACGGCATTCAGTACACCGACGCCGAACACGGCACCGACGATGAGCCCTGGTTTCACATCGATGAGATCGAGAAACCACACCGCCGCAACGCCGAGCGATGCAAAGATCCCAAAGTGGAGAATTGTGTACACGACAACGAGGCGCGGCCAGGGGCCGCGGAATTCCTCTCCCAAGACGATGCTGGCGAGGCGGGACGGGGTGGTGAAGGCCTCGTTCGCCGCGACATCGACAGCGAAGAACCAGGCGACGACAATCGCGCCGGCGAGAAGCCCGCCAATGACTCCCTGCAGAATCCAGTCAGGTTCGGATCGCTGCATCGCGACGCCTCGCTGTGAATGAAGCGAAACCGGAACGCGGAGCCGAACAAAGGGATTTGCGCGATACGAATCAACTAAGCTGCGGTTCGCGACATCGCGTGTCAATGCGAAACGAGGGGAAGGACCTCGAAACGACGTGCTTTTAGATTTTCTTCACTGTTTCCTCATTCGGCCTTCACGTAACGACGAAGCCTCGTATTGGCCTGCGCCTTTCGAGTGCACGAGTGCACGGCCCCCTCGCGCAACGCGCCGACAGCGATTCCCAGCTTGACGAGGCGCATGGTGCGCTCATCGAGCGGACCATGCTTCCCGGCGGCGGCGATCAGTTCCCACGCCCGGCCAAGCTCCGGATACCGTTTTACAAAATTGGAATAGGTGGCGGGCGGCTGCGGTAGCTTCGCGTTCATGCGGTCTCCAGGGAAGAAGGCGCCAAGTTGCGATCGACTATGTTGACTGCCAATGTGAAGTCGCGAATGGAGGGATGATTCTACGCACTTCGAATCGTTCATCAGTGTTTTTCATGAGTTCTTCATATGCAACTGTGCGGAGAAGAGGCGTGCCTCGAAATCCCGCAAGGGCTGAACTGTATGCCAACCGATGATAGGTGAGGGAGTATGGAATCATCGCTTCCGACGACGACCAGGACGACCACTGCCATTCTGATCGAACGCCACGGCTCTCCCGAGGTACTGGTCGAGCGAGACGTGCCCCTCCGCGACCCCAGCGCCAACGAAGTACACCTCTCTGTGGAAGCGGCAGGAATCAACTTCGCCGACCTGCTGATGCGGGCGGGACTTTACGATACCGTGCCGCCACGTCCGTACAGCCCAGGATTTGAAGTCGCCGGCCATATTGTGCGATGCGGTCGCGATGTTCGCGAATGGAAAGCGGGAGACCGTGTGGTCGCCCTGCTCCGACACGGAGGATACGCTCGCGACATCGTCGTCCCGGCCGAGCACCTCTTCCGATACCCAGATTCGCTCACACCCGTACAGGCCGCCGCGATCCCGGTGGTCTTCCTCACCGCCTGGGTCTGTTTGTTCAAGGCGGGAAATGCGCAGCCTGGCGAGACGGCGCTCCTCCTGGGCGCGGGCGGCGGCGTTGGCACGGCCGCGGTGCAGCTCGCAGTGCGGCACGGTCTCCGAGTGTTCGGGACCGCGGGTGACGCGCGCAAG
>JBFHWR010000439.1:0-1986 GCA_041599395.1 Gemmatimonadales bacterium
CCATCGCGCGCGATGCGCGACTAAGCTAGGAAAAACCGGGACGAAACGCCAGAAATCCTCCGGACGTGGAGGCCAGGCGCGGAACTCCCGGACGGCGTCGCGGTTGCGCTAACCGGCCCGGGAAGATGGGCGTAGATTTGCACCTGAGGCACTTTCAGGCAAGGAGGCCGTTCGAATGGCATTGATCGATTGTCCTGAATGCGGGCGTCAGGTGTCCAGCGTTGCCGCTGCGTGCCCGGAGTGTGCCTATCCGGTGGCGGCAAAGACGCCACCGCCGGCGGGTCCGCAAACGGTGAGCCAGCCACGGAAGGAGAAATGGTGGACGCTGGCGCTGTCCATCACGGCGAGGCTGGTGCTTGGTTTGGGCCTGATGGGCTCGGGGCTCGGCGAGGATGAACCATCGGGTGTAATCGGCGGGTTGGTCATCGCGGGCTCGGTGATTCCAACCTGGTATCGCAGCAAGATGCTGCGCTGGAAGTGGGGTCGCGGACCCAAGGCGATTGATGATCCCCTCGAGAATCGGTTGGATGAGTTGGAGCAGCGCCACCGCGACGAACTGAGGCAACTGCAGCAGATTCAGGCGGGACAGATTGCCGATCTCGAGGAGCGCATCGATTTCGCGGAGCGGTTGCTGACGCGAAACCGGGAGCAGATCGGTCCCGGGTAGTGCATGCCGCCTGCGGCGGCACGTTCAACCTCCACTGCTGAACGTTCAATTCGGGCACTACGACTTTCATAACAGCGTGCCAGCGCGATCTGGCCGGTCGATGTCAGGACACCCAGCATCAGCGATTGGATTCCCCACGCGGTATCGCGGTCAGTTGGAGCGTTGGGAAGGCAAGCCGTACCGGTGACGCGCTAACGGGAGAAGCGAAAGTTCGTTTCGTCCGTACGGAGACCAGCCGCTCCCGACACCTCTGTTTCCGCGGTCTCTTGCGCGGCCTCAACTGTGCCAGATGCAGCACGCCGGGCCGAACACTTGTTGCATGAATCCATCACATCGCTGCCGTCGATAGTGGAGAAACTCCCGTCGATGTGTGGTGGATTGGAAGGCACAGTTGTTGCATCAATGCGACTCCCGACAGGTCTTGGGCGGTCGGCGAGGTGGCCACGCGCTTCACGTCCTGTCGACATCCGAAAACAGCACATCTGAAACACCAACCAGCGCATCTGAAATACCCGTAGTAGTACGAAGCGACTATGACGGAGCAGCGAAGTACGGGTGGACCAGTACGCTGAGTAATCTTTTGATCAAGGAGGGGCCCCGAATGTTGCGCCGAGGAATCCCGCTTCTCCCGATCGCGTTGCTTGTGGCTTGTAGCGAGCCGCCACTCGACCCGATCGACCATCAGCTCTTGTTGAACACGGTGACGATCGGCGGGTGTGAGTTCGATTTTGAGCAGGGGAGTGCCACCTTGCACCTTCTCGACGACTGTACGACCGCCGAGTTTATCGCACTCCCGGACGGGCACACGCTAAACGGGCGGGACTACACGATCTCTGCGGCCACGCCGTTCTCGGGGTCAGGCGTTATCCAAACGGCGTTCGGTGCTCAGAGCGGGAATGTGACGCGTGTCAACATCGACGGGGGCGACCAGGACGGTTTCGCGGGAATTCTCTTCGGAGAGGGCGTTTCGGGAACCATTTCACAATCCGCAGTGACCGGGACGATCTCGCCCAGCATCTTCCTGCTGAGTGTCGAGAACGTCACTGTCGCACAGAACACGCTAACCGACCGCGGTGTCTTCGTGACGGGCGGGGCCAAGGACCTCGTCATCAGCGACAACAACATCGCGATACCCCCGGATGTCGTGGTTCACGGAAACGGCATCCGCATCGAGCCGGATCCGGTCGAGACGCTTGTCATGACCGGGAACTCCGTTGACGGTGGGAACAACGGAATCTTCTTCGCTGAATCCGTCGTGGGCTTGGGGACTGTCGAAAAGAACGACCTCGTCGGCAACAGGGTGGGGATAGCACTCGAGG
>JBFHWR010000440.1:0-1985 GCA_041599395.1 Gemmatimonadales bacterium
AGGGGCCCCGGCTCCTGGAGGTCCACGCTGGTGATCAACGGGAGCGGTGGCTGTGTGGTCTCCGAACACGCCACTGCTGCCATGAGCGCGCCGCACGTGGCCAACCCGCGTCGCGTGGCGCGAGACGGGTATCGGTGTGTCATAACCGCAAGGTCCCAACCCGCTCAAACACCGCGAACCCGTTCCGGGGCCAGCGGCCTTGCTTCAGCAGCCGGTACATCGGGTCTGCGGTGAGGCGCTTGACGTTGTCGTAGTTCTTGTACGTACGGGTGTCGTCGAGCAGCAGAAACCGCGCGCCGTAGACCTCGTCGAGTTCAACCGAACCGGTGAATTCCGAACCGTCGATCAGCACCGCGTCGAAGTGGGTGATGCCATTCTTTTCTTTCACCTGGCGGATCCCGTGGACGGACAGGCCGTGCTTCTTGAGATACTCCCTGTCCTGATTGAGCCAGGAGAGCACCAGGTCGAGGGGCACCCGGCTCAGTTTGCTGCCTGCGTTCTGATGAAACGCCGTGATCTGCTCGTCGCTCGGGAACCGTTCGAGCGGAACCGACGACACGTTGTAGCAGTTGACGAAGTCGACGTCGCGATAGCGTTGGCGCAAGGCGGCGAATCGGGCTTTCGACACTTCCAGGCAGTGGAGCAGGGGCCGGCGTCGATTCTTCAGGGCGCCCTGCACGAACGCCTCGGTGCTGCCGTCGCCGGCCGAGGACCCAATCTCGAGGATCTGGTGTACGCCATCCATTGCTGCCACCTTTACGATCAAGCGGTAGAACCGATCGTGCTTGATCTCGGGCGGAATCAGCCGATCGAGTGCAGAGTGGGAAGGCTCGTTGTGCATACCAGTGAGGAAAAGCTTGCATGCCCCGCCAAATCCGGTCAACTCCCTTGCGTGGTGAGGATCTACACGTGGCCGGACGAACGGTCGTATCTCGGGCGTGGATGAGCAGACGAGGAGCTAGGAGTCAGGTGTTAGGGGGGGTAAGTGATGTCAAGTGGATCTGCGAGCCCAGTGCGCGATTTCCTCCCTCGCCCTATTCTACAATCAAGATCCCTAACTCCTCGCTCCTAACCCCTAACCCCTAGAGCACCTAAATGAACTCTGATCTCCACCGCGTCGCTGCTCTCGTTTCCGCCATGGCCTGGCTGACATCCGCCTGCGGAGACGATCGACGGCTCGACGCCGCGTTGCTCGGCATCACGGCGGAGGATCTCGCCGCTGACATTCAGACGCTGGCGTCGGATGAGTTCGAGGGACGTGCCCCGTCGTCGCCGGGTGAGACCAAGACCATCGAGTTCTTGCGGGCGGAGTTCATGAAGCTCGGACTGGAACCCGGGCACCACGGGAGCTTTTTCCACGAGGTGCCGCTCGTCGCCATTACGGCGGATCCGAACACCGCGCTCGACGTCACCGGCGCCGAGTGGCGGCGTGTTTTTTCGTACGGCGGCGACTTCATGGCGTGGACCAAGCGGGTTGGTCCGACGAGCCAGATCACAGACTCGCCCCTCGTGTTCGTTGGGTATGGCACGGTTGCGCCGGAATATGACTGGGACGATTACGACGGCCTGGACGTCGCGGGTAAAACTGTCGTGATGCTCGTCAACGATCCTGGGTTCGCCACGCAGGATCCTGATTTGTTCAACGGCAACGCGATGACGTATTACGGCCGCTGGACCTACAAGTTCGAGGAGGCGGCGCGCCAGGGAGCGGCCGGGGCGCTGATCGTGCATGAGACGGAGCCGGCGTCGTATCCGTGGGAGGTCGTTTCGGGAAGTTGGTCCGGTCCACAATTCGGTCTAGTGGCTGAAGACGACAATATGTCTCGCGTCGCGCTCGAAGGCTGGGTCACGGTTGACGCGGCGCGAACCATCTTCAGCGCTACGGGGTTGGATTTCGATGCGCTCAAGGCGCAAGCGGCGACGCGGGGGTTTACTCCGGTCGAGCTGAATGCAACCGCGTCGCTCCGGCTCGACAATGCGGTCGA
>JBFHWR010000441.1:0-1983 GCA_041599395.1 Gemmatimonadales bacterium
GCTGGCCAAGACCCTGGGCCATTCGACATTGTGATCGAGGGCGGTCGAGTCATCGATATCGAATCCGGCCGCGATGAAATCGCCAATGTCGGTATTCGGGATGGCCGAATCGCGGCCATCCACACTGACGACATGACCGGTGCTCGAGCCATCGAGGCAACGGGTCTCGTTGTATCCGCCGGCTTCATCGACCTGCACGAGCATGGACAGAACGAAGAGTCCTATCGCCTCATGGTTCGGGACGGCGTCACTTCGGCGTTCGAGCTGGAGGTCGGCACCGGCGACGTGGATGCGTGGTACGCCGAGCGCGAGGGTGGGCAGGTCGTGAACTATGGTGTGAGTATCGGACATATTCCCGTCCGCATGATCGTGATGGGTGACGAGGGTGCATTCCTGCCCAGCGGACCGGGCGGTCACGAGCCCGCGACGGAGGACCAGATCGCGGAGATGGCGAGCCACATCGAAGCGGGATTACGTCAGGGCGCGGTTGCAGTGGGGTTTGGCACCGCATACACGCCGGCCGCAACCATGGCGGAAGTCGAAACGATGTTTCGCATCGCGGCCGGGCATGATGCGTCCACGCACGTTCACGTGCGCGGCGGGTTGCCTGGTCTCCGGGAAACCATCGAAACCGCTGGCAGCGCCGGCGTCGCGTTGCACGTGGTGCACGCCAACTCCAGCGGTGATGCCGAGACGGTCGAGTTCCTCGACATCATCCGCGCGGCCGCAGCCGGTGGGCAGGACGTCACGACTGAAGCATATCCGTACAGCGCGGGGATGACGATGATCGAGAGCGCGCTGTTCGACGACTGGGAGACATGGGACGACGCGCGCTTCGGGCAACACCAGTGGGTCGAAACCGGCGAGCGTCTCACCCGTCAAACCTTTGGCCAGTATCGAGCCCGTGGCGGCGAGGTGATCATCCACAGCCGCACCGATGAGCTGACCCAGGCCGCGATTCGGGACTCGCTGGTCATGATTGCAAGTGACGGGTTCATTGTAGACGGTCGCGGGCACCCCAGAACCTCCGGCACCTACGCGAAGGTGTTGGGCCAGTATGTCAGGGAGGTGGGCCTGGTCGATTTGAATGACGCCCTACGCCGTATGACGCTCGAGCCGGCGCGTCGCTTGGAAGCGCGCACTCCCGCCATGCGGCAGAAGGGGCGCGTGCAGGTTGGCGCCGATGCGGATCTCACTCTCTTCGATCCCGGGACGGTAAGAGACCGATCGACGTATCTGGACGCGACCATTCCGTCAGCGGGGATTCCGTACGTCTTCGTGAATGGTGTGCTCGTTGTGGATGAAGGCGAACTCGTTCGCGATGCTCGGCCGGGAAAAGCAATTCGCGCGCCGCAACACTGATTTACCGCGGAGCACGCTAGATCGCGACCTCTGCATTCTCCGCCTCCGCGGGAATTCCGAACTCGTCTATCTCGCCGAGGACCTGAAACACCACCGTAAGGTCGCCCTCAAGGTTCTGAAGCCGGAGTTCGCTAAGGCATTGGGACCACAGCGATTTTTGAACGAGATCAAAGTCGTTGCCCAACTCAATCATCCGCACATTCTAGCGCCTGGCGATTTCCGATTTTGCTCAGCCGCCCATGGCATCGTCTGCGAAGCGATCTGTTGGATGTCGGATGTTCGTCGAACGTGGATGTTCGGGTCATGCTCCCTCGATCAATCGTTGAAACCTCGCCATCGCCCTCAAGGGCTCGACCGCTGGATCGATGCGTAACAAGCCCTTTGACATCTCGGAGGGTATAGCCAGTGCGGCCTCAAACTGATCGATTGCCGCATCATATTCGCCGACCTTGATGTACAGGTAACCCAGCAGCCATGTGAGGCGCGCGCCGTCGATTGCGTCTTTTGCGACGGGTAGCAGTGCTTGCGCACGCCTTCCCTGTTGAATGGCCTCCGCTTTTTGACCAGCGCCCGCGAGCGCCATGGCGAGCCGCGCTCTTGCCTCCGCATTATCCGGTAACC
>JBFHWR010000442.1:0-1973 GCA_041599395.1 Gemmatimonadales bacterium
CGCGAGTCAGCGACGACTATGTATGCGGCCGAGGCCGGTGTGAACCATGTGTTTGCCAACTGGATCTCGGGCAACTATGGGGCGTTGATGCCGAATCCCGGGGACTCTGCTGACTTGGGATGGATTACGATTCCGGAAAACAAGGCGAGTTTTCATGCCGTGCTTCGCCGCATCGACAACGGAGTGGGCGACAAAAAGTACTCTATGTCCGTGACGGGACGAGGCGTTCGCACGTCGACAGGTATCAGGCGGACGATCCTCGCGCAGGCGCGTGAAAGCGGGGGTGGTGGCGGTGGTGCTTACCCATATACGATCATGGTAGCGGATAAGACCAAATCGTCTGGCGGCATCATCAACGGCGATGTACGGTCCAACGGCGACATCACGACGGGAGGTGGTGGCATTACGGGCGATGCGATAGCGACTGGAACTGTCTCAGATCATTCTCTGGTGGGCGGAACGGTTACCGAGGGCGCTCCGACGCTTGCGTTGGACACGTTACCCTGTCCCCCACAACCGTACGGACCCGATCTGATCGGCACCGATCACGATTGGGACCCTGCTGCCGGCAAGTGGAAACTCAGTGGTGGTACCGCAACGATGCCGGGCGGCACCTATTACTTCAACGAGTTTGTGACGAGCGGAAGCAGTGCGATCCAAATTCCTGTCGGCGAGACCGTGGTGATGTACGTCGAGAAGGTGCTGAAGACGTCGGGGGATGGGTTTGTAAACCCGGCACCCAATACGGCCGACAATATGCAGGTGTACCAGTGCGGCAGCTTGACGGGCGCGTGGACATTCACCGGCCCGAGTACAATCCACATGGGAATCTATGCTCCGCTCACGAAGATCAGCATGACAGGTGGCGGTGACCGGTACGGGAATTTTGTGGCCCACCAGTTTGATAAGAGTGGAGGCGGCAACCTGTACTATGAGCCAAGTCTCTCGCACCACTTTGCGGGTGGCGGCGGCACGCCGACGATCACGCGCGTCGCGAACTCGTGGTGGGAGGTGCAATTTTGACGAGGAGCTAGGAGTGAGGAGCTAGGAGTGAGGTCCCCACCACCCCTAGCTCCTCGCTCCTGGCTCCTAACTCCTATCTCAACTCCGCACTCAGACCGATCACGTATTGCGGACCCGCTGGAAAATTTCGTTCGCTCAACGGGAGCCGCACCCCGAACTCCGTCCACACGGGGCTTTTGATTTTGAGGCCGCCGCCCAACTGCAACGTCACAATGCGCCGCTTGGTGGCAGTCTCCACGTTCTCCACGACCCAGTTCCGCCCCACAAACCCGTCGAGCGTTATCTTGACCAGCGTCCTCGGCGTCGGGTTCACCCCGGCCTCGGTCAAGAACACCCACTCTCCGCCCGGATCTTTCTTCTTGTTGCTGTCCTCGGCGCGGAACCGGTAGCCAAACCACAGCTCGGCATACGCGGGGATGGGCCAAAAGGAATGCCCGATTTCACCAAAGGTCTCAAAATCCCACTGGCCGTCGCCCACCGGAATGATCCGCGCGTCGAGCGGAGAAGAGCCAATTGGTGCTTTTGCGCCCACACGCAGTGAGATAGGCGTGCTGCCGTTGCCGAGGCTCACGACGTTCCAGCGCACCCACGCCCGAATGTCGCCGAACCCCACCGTGCGCAACGAGTCAGCGGCGTTGTCGAACCGGAGGTCGAAGAAGGGAACCTGCAGCCATACGTCCACGCGCTTGTGCACGCCAACGATGATGTCCGTATAGAGAGCGCGCGCGTCCGATTCCCCGGAGCCGAACCAGGGTTGCCGTTTGCTGGATTCGTTGAAGCGCTCGTCGGTTTTTTGCCAAAATGCCGCCGTCTTGACCCAAAGCCCGCCGACTTCGCCCTGCGTCCATTGAGCGGTTGCCGGGCTCGCTACGGCAATGAGCCCAAGCAGCACGCCCAAAACGCGTCGGTTCACGGAGCGGCGATACGCGTCTCGGGGTAGAAGACCGACC
>JBFHWR010000443.1:0-1962 GCA_041599395.1 Gemmatimonadales bacterium
CGAGAACACAAAATTCCCCGTATGGTAGTCGAGCCGGTGCGCGGAGAGATACCGTTTGGAATCATCGATCGTCTCGAGTTCCCCGGTGAACCCGCGCAACGCGAGCCGGCCGTGGCGCACTTCGAACCCGAGCTGGGGATACGGCGTCGCAACCGACGACACCATCAGACCGTTGGTACCGAGCGCACCCCAGTTGCGTTTGAATCGGCCCAACGTCGCGCCACCAAACGGCAGCTCCACCGATAGGTAGGCGTTGTCGGACCGCACCCAGCGCCGCTGACCCGGATCGAGTCCGTCGGGATCGTTGGTGAGGTACGTATCGCCGAGCAGCCGTATCTCGGCCGCGAACGGTCCGGTCTCCAGCCAACCGGAAGGAGCACCTCGGGGCCACACATCTTCGTCGCCCGTCGTGCGCAGGGCGTCAAACCGTTGGCTCGTCGAGGCCCGAATACTCCCATCGAGCCGAATCCCCCACGCCAAAACGCGCCGTCCGGTCAACCGAGCGATCTCTCGCCCGAACTCATCACGCAACAGCCGGATCCATCCCGCGACCGGCTCGCCAAGCGTATCCGGGTCGACGCCCGCCAGGCGCCGCGCGATGTCGGACCGGCGGTACGGTTGCACCAGCGGGTTGAGGTTGTCCAGCAAGCCCCGCGCGCGCAGGCGGTTGATGTATTCGTATGCCCAGTGATCCACCGGCAAGCTGCGGGATCCTACGGCGCCATCCTGAGCGTGCGCCTCCTGAACCGTCGGCAGAGAGACCACTGAGGCCAGTACCAACGTTGCCCACACCCTGCGCCGCCGGACGACCGTTCGAGCCAACAGAAGTCCACCCATGGTTGCTCCCAGAATCAACGTATAAAACCGCCATGTGACGACAAGCGCCGCGATCTCGCCGGCGTTCATGCTTCCCGCAAAGCCGAGGGCTAGAAACAGTTCGATCGGACCGACACCGGCCGGCGTGGGGAGCAGAACCTGTCCGTACAACAGCCCAAACGAAGCCAATACGATTTGTCCGAACGGCGCTACGACACCGAACGTCAGCAGGACCACGGGAAGGATTGCGACCCTCGCGGTCATGCTGACCGCCGTGAGCGCGCCTGCTGCGAGGATCAACGGGGGCGGCAGGCTTCGCGCATGGGTCCATGCGCGGCGGAGCTGTCCGCGTCCGCCACGGTCATGGCGCCGGCGGTACAGGCGAACCCCAATTCCCACGGCAATCACCAACAAAGCAACCCCAATTGCCCACACCAGCGCAGGCCCGTGAGAGACGCGAGCGGCAAGCTGTCGCAGCCCGTCGACTCCATCCTGTTGGAACACCATCGCGAGTATGACGAGGGTTCCGCCAATCACCACCCAGTCAATGACTTTCTCAGCAGCGAGCGCGACGACCGCGGGACCCGACTCCACCCCCGCCCTCCGAAACCCCAGGAATCTGGCCGGGTCGCCACCAATACGACCCGGCGTCACAGCCGCGGCTGCGTCACCATATGAGTTGATGACGAGCGTCTGCCATACGGAGGGACGGCCGCGCTTGGGAAGAAGAAGTCGCATCTTGGTCGCTCGCGCGGTGAGATCGAGCACCACCAGCGAGAGTGCGACGAGGTGGGCAGCCGGCAGCGTCATCCCACCACCGCGCCGATTGCGGGTGGCACGGTGGCTCGTGCGGTCTCACCACGAAGTTCCCGCAAGACAGCGACAAACCGTTCTGCAACGAGCGGCCAGGCAAACGTGTCTCGTGTATAGCGGACCGCACCCACTCCCAACGCGGTGCGCGCCGCTTGACCCTGGCGCAGTGCAGTGATTTTTCCGGCAAAGGCGTGAGCATTCCCGGTCGGCACGATGTAACCATTCCGGCCGTCTGCGATCACATCCGGGATCCCGTCGACGTCGGCTGCCAGGACCGGGAGGCCACACATTCCGGCTTCGAGCATCACGACACCAAACCCTTCGAAATCTCCC
>JBFHWR010000444.1:0-1927 GCA_041599395.1 Gemmatimonadales bacterium
ATCGAGCATGGTGCGCTACTTGATGACGCCACGCTCCGGTTGATGGCCGAGCATGGGACGAACTACGACCCTCACATTGGGCTCATCTTTGCCAACTACTTCGACAACAAGGCCAAGTTCCTCGGGATAGGGAACTACACCGAGGAGGGCTTTGCACAAATGGAGCGTGCCGTGCCGACGGCGCTAGCGGTGTTCCGGCAGGCCCTCGCCACACCTGATCTTCAGATTGTGTTTGGAACCGATGCAGTAGCGGGAGCGCACGGCCGGAATTTCGAGGAACTCATCTACCGCGTCCAGCTCGGAGGGCAGGACGCGATGAAGGCGATTGTGTCCGCCACCTCGCTCGCGGCGAAATCGCTCCGCATGGAGGACAGGATTGGCACCATCGCCCCTGGTATGCAGGCTGACATCATCGCCGTCGAGGGTGACCCGATCAGCGACATTACCGCGCTCAGACGAGTGGTCTTCGTCATGAAGGGCGGCACCGTGTACACGTCTCCGGCACGATAGGGAACGCTGCGATGACTGGGATCAATAGACGCGAGTTTGTGCAGTCAGTGGGTGCGGCGGCACCCATCGTTGCTACGTCCGCATCGAGCAGACGTGTTTCCCACCCGCTGGTGCCGGCCCGCCCGCTGGACGCAAAACTGCTCCTGGCGATGGGTGAGGCGATACTACCAAGCGAACTGGGGATGGACGGTATCGCTCGAGCAGTCGCCGAGTTCCAGCGGTGGCTGCGCGATTACACACCGGGGGCGGAGGCGTTACACGGCTACGGCACCGGAGAGATTCGGCGCTTGCCCGAGGATCCGGCCCCGCGTTGGGCCGAGCAGCTCACGCGGTTGGACCGGGCGGCAACGCGGCAGTTCTCGCGCGACTACGCTGCGTTGGACCTCGCCAGTCGTCGAGCGCTCGTGCGTGACGCGTCGATCGATGACGAACTGACGGAGTTACCTCCAGCGGTAAGCGCGCGTCATGTTGCGGTTGGGCTGCTGGCACACTTTTACGCTTCTCCCGAAGCCACCAATCTCTGCTACCGGACTGAGATCAGCCCTTACGCGTGTCGTCCGCTCGCCGATTCCCCTAATAGACCTGCGAGCCGATCCCCGATGAGAGGTGAACCGTGAAACGGGTGATCGAAAGCGACGTGTGTATCATCGGCAGCGGCATCACGGCGGCCCTGCTTGCCGAGAAGGTCTCTGAAGAACGTGATGTTTCCATGGTGGTTGTCGAGGCGGGTGAGGATAATCCCCCTCTCGCCGAACGCTTTGCGTTGCGTGGTCGGTACCGGAGCTACGGAGAGAGCCCATGGCCCAACGATCACATCGCGGGCCAGACGGCCGACAACATCCAGTCACGCTCGATGCAGGTGGGCGGGCTCGCCATGCATTGGGGCGGCGTCACACCGCGGTTTAGTCCGGAAGACTTTCGGGTGAACTCGCTGTATGGGGTCGGCGACGACTGGCCCCTCACGTATGATGATCTCGACCCGTTTTACCAAGAGGCGGAGGAGCGGATGGGGGTAGCGGGCGCACAGGGTCCGCCGGAACTGGATCCTCGCTCCAACGCGTACCCGATGCCCCCGCTCCCGCTGTCTTACAACCTCGAGTTGCTACATCAGTGGGGCGAGCGGGCCGGCATTCCGTTTTGGAGCCAGCCTTCCGCCAAGAATTCCGTTCCGTACAAGGGACGCTCGGTCTGTTGCCGGAGTGACACGTGCTTCCCGATTTGCCCGGTGGGTGCCAAGTACTCCCCTGATTTCACGTGGGATCGTTTGCGAGCGTCGGGCCGTGTCCAGATCGTCACGCGCACACTCGTGCAACGGCTGGTTCACCAGGCCGGCGGGGACCGCATCGAGGCGGCTCTCGCCGTTGACCGAGATGCCCCGGATCAGCCAGTCGAGTTCCGTGCTCGTAGGTTCGTCATC
>JBFHWR010000445.1:0-1799 GCA_041599395.1 Gemmatimonadales bacterium
CACAAACAACAGGATCCCCACCAGAATCACAGCGCCAACAACGATGGCCATCTTTCCACCAGTTGAAATGCGCGTTGGTGTGGGCATCAGCGGTGGCGGTGGGTCATGTGCGGGCGAGAGATTGAGCGCTGCTGGCGCCAGAAGGAGTGCTGCAGAACCAACGGGATCTAGCTGCGGCACACCAATAATCGCTCGCTGTACCCGAGCAGCATCAGCCACGACTGCGCTAGCCACAACAGTGGGCTGGGATTGAACCACCGTATCTTGTTGTTGTGTGGCTTGGGCGAGTACTTGAGTGACAGGCGTCGCAAGCATCACCAGTAACAACACGAATGAGATGGTAGCACGCATCGCGGCCTCCTAAACGGTATCGGAGTGCGCTCGGCATTGCCTATGCTGGACTTGGTCGCAAGGGGGACGCGATCCGCGAGGGAACTAGATCGAGCTTCGAAACGGAGCTCTCACCGTTTTGTTGCTGGGCACACGGGCAATAAACTGCCGAATCACAAGGTAGTGCGACAGGCCCATCGCTCCGATACCCTTGCCAAACCATCCGTGTTGATCAGCGAGCATCTGCGAGATCAGTGGCCCCTGTTGGTTTGCAAATGGTTTGCGGACTCAGCGCCCCCGCGAGCCCCCTCTCATACGGTGGAGGCCAGGACCCTGGCCACGCCCGGCCGCCGCTTCTATCGTTACACTGACCCTCTCTAGGAGCAGCCTTCGTGGCTGACACCTTCGAGCGGCTAAAGACCGCCCTCGCCGACCGCTACGTTCTCGAGCGTGAACTCGGGAGTGGCGGAATGGCCACGGTCTACCTTGCGGAGGATGTCAAGCACCGGCGCAAGGTTGCAGTCAAGGTGCTCCGTCCGGACCTGGCCGCCACGTTGGGCTCAGATCGATTCGTCCGCGAGATCGAGATCGCGGCCAGGTTATCGCACCCGCACATTCTCCCGCTGTTCGACTCCGGCGAGGCGGAGGGTGCCCTGTATTACGTGATGCCGTTCGTGGAAGGCGAATCCCTGCGTGAGAAGCTGAGCCGCGACGGGAAGCTCACGGTCGAAGATGCTATTCGTATCACCGACCACGTCGCGTCCGCGCTCACCTACGCTCACGAACGCGGTGTGGTGCACCGGGATATCAAGCCAGAAAACATCCTGCTGACTGGTGACCAGGCAATCGTGGCGGACTTCGGTATCGCGCGCGCCGTCGAAGCTGCGGGAGGCGAACGCCTCACCGGCACCGGCTTGGCCGTGGGGACGCCGGCGTACATGAGCCCCGAACAGGCGACTGGGTCGGAACTCGTTGACGCGCGAACCGATGTGTATGCTCTCGGTTGCGTGACGTATGAAATGGTCTGCGGCAAAGCACCGTTTGAGGGTTCGACCCCGCAGGCTCTGTTGGCGAAGCACTTGGCGAATACGGTGCCGAGCATCCGTACGAGTGATCCGAGTGTTCCCCTATTCGTCGAACGGGCCGTCGAGCGGGCATTAGCCAAGGATCCGCAGGACCGCTTCGCAAGCGCTTCGGTCTTTGCGGAAGCGCTTACAAGCGGCACGGTGGTGGCCCGTCTCCGGCGACGACATGTCATCCGCAGGTCACTCATGGGTGCCGCATTGGTCCTTGTTGCCGCCGCGTCCTGGTGGATCACGACGCTGGCCGGGACAACCGACGTTCGCGCGCTCGCCGTCCTTCCATTGACCAATCTCTCCGGCGATTCCGCGTTGGAGTACTTCGTCGAGGGGGTGCACGAGGCCCTCATATCGGAACTCGCGCAAACCGGTATCACAGTGATCGCACGC
>JBFHWR010000446.1:0-1763 GCA_041599395.1 Gemmatimonadales bacterium
AGCAAAACCGTACGCTGCTCCCCTGATGGCTAGCGATTCGGCTTCCGCGTAGCGGCGTTTGATGTTGAGCGCAAATGCACCGTTCGCAAGAAGCGTTGGATCGTCTGGAAACTGTTGCAGTCCGGCCCGGTAGATGGCGATTGCTTGATCAACGTCGACGTCCAGAAAATAGAAGGCCGACGTTTGGTACCGTTCCAGTTCAGGTAAACGGTCGCGCAACTCGTGTGCTCGTTCCGCTGCGTACGAATAGCGCGATCGCTCTCCTTGGGAATTCGATATGACGACCGAAAGCTTGCGCCACGCCATCGCAAAGTTCGAGTCCAGGACAACGGCTTCTTCCAACAGATCCTCGGCGAGAGCAAAGTCACCGGCTTGCTCAATTCTGAGCGCCTGCGAGTATTTCTGGAGCGCCTTGAGCGAGCGTGTTGTAACTCTATCCAGGCCGCCCTGCGCGCGGATGGTCTTGTATGATTCACCGATCCGCTCCCGCATCGAGCGCGAAAGCGCGTTCATCGCATCGATCACCTGTGTTTCGTCGCTTGCGGTTTCCCGAAATGCCGCAAGCTCATTCCCACTTTCCGGTTCTAGCAGGCGCGCCAGCAGCACAAATCCGGCGCCTGCACGGTTGATCTCCCCCGCAACCACGGCACCGGCTCCCTCTCGGACAGCGACTTCCCTCGCGACAGCCGAGTTGAGTGCCGTCTCGGGATTGCGCTGCATGCGGCCTAACGCATTCGCCACATCGCCCTCAGGCATGAGGCGCACCACGCGTGATTGCGAGAGGTCGACGCGTATCGCTTCGGTGAGCGCATCCGCGAGCGTGGAGTCGCCGGTACGGTCCACGAAGTCGGCGAGCACAATCGGCGCTTGTTCGTCGAGCACGCCGCTTGCGACCAGCGTTCCGATCGGTCCGATTCCCAGGGTGCGCATGCCCATGAATGCCACCACGGCGACCGTGAGACCGCCAAACGCGAGGCCGCCCCCGAGCGAAGCGTTTCGCCACGTAAAGTGTTTCCTGAGCCCTACCGGCGTCGGCAGGTGCATGCCGGTATGCTGTGCGACCGCGCGCTCCTCCTCGTGACGGCCGGTGACGAGCATGATGGGGAGACCGATCGCCAACAGCACGACTGCACCAAGGAATACCCAGTTCGGGAGCCCCAGCAGAATGACGAGCCCGTAAACAACTGCGAGGGTAGCGGCTGCTGCGACGCCGAACAGTGCGGCAACGCGTACGGGGTGATGCCTTGCGGCGATGTCCGCAGTTGACACTGCCGACACCGGTTGTGTTCCCGCGGGTGTGACTCCACCCGTCTGTGGCGTCGCTACGGCTTCGAGTTGGACACGCAGCTCGACCGCAGTTTGCCACCTGTCGGCGGGTTTTTTCTCCAGGCAGCGAGAGATCGTCTCAGATAGGGCTTGCGGCACGGTCGTGCGATGCCGTGTCACCGGCTCCGGAGCCTGGCTCACATGCGCAGCCAAGAGTTGCTGTGCTGTGTTGCCAGTGAATGGCGTTTGGCCTGCCAGCATCTCGTACGCGAGTGCGCCGAGTGAGTAAATATCGGCGCGATGATCGATGTGCGGATCGGCAGCCGCCTGTTCCGGTGACATGTACGCCGGAGTCCCGAGGGCCATTCCCAATGACGTGAGCCTCGATGCCGCGCCGCCGGACGATGCGCTCACCGCCTTGGCGACCCCAAAGTCGGTGACCAGTGCATGTCCCGCTGAGAGTAACACGTTGTCCGGCTTGATGTCGCGATGCACCA
>JBFHWR010000447.1:0-1725 GCA_041599395.1 Gemmatimonadales bacterium
GGAATTCGGGTTCCGGCTGCCGTCGGCGCTGGACAATCGACCGTTGAACGCAGAGGAGTTCATGGCCCTCACGCCGCGAATCCTGTTCGTGTCCGCCACGCCCGGCGACGCCGAGCTGGAGCTGACCGAAGGCGCGATCGTGGAACAGATCATTCGTCCAACCGGCTTGGTGGATCCCCCTGTCGAAGTCCGTCCGGTGAAAGGGCAGGTCGACGATCTCCTCGATGAGATCCGCCGAAGTGAGAAGCGGAACGAACGCGTGCTCGTGACAACGTTGACCAAGCGGATGGCGGAGGACCTGACCGACTATCTGCAACAGGCAGGCGTGCGGGTCCGTTACATGCACTCGGACATTGCCACGATTGAACGGATGGAGATCGTGCGCGGCCTGCGCCTCGGTGAGTTCGACGTGCTCGTTGGCATCAATTTGCTGCGAGAGGGGTTGGATCTCCCCGAAGTAGCGCTCGTGGCTGTCCTCGACGCCGATCAAGAGGGCTTCTTGCGCTCTGATCGCTCCTTGATCCAAACCGTAGGGCGTGCAGCGCGGAACGTGCACAGCAAGGCCGTGATGTATGCGGACCTTGTCACCGGATCCATGCAGCGCGCGATGGCGGAGATGGACCGCCGCAGAACGCTGCAGCAGGAGTACAACGCGGCACACGGAGTGGAGCCGAAGTCGATTCTCAAGTCGGTGGAACAGGTGCGCCGGGTCACGCGGGTGGCGGACGCGCGAATGACCCCGCCGACCGAGGCTGCGGCGGACGCGCCCCCGGACATGGACCGAGCCAGTCTCATCTCCATGCTGGAGCAACAGATGCGGGAAGCAGCGGCAGAGCTCGATTTCGAGTTGGCGGCGCAGCTCCGCGACCAGATCTTCGCCCTACGCGCCGAAGGGGATCCCGTGCGGAAAGCGCCCCGAGGCGTTTCCCGTTCGAGATCCAAGGCCGGCCGTGCCTGAGGCGGACACCGCGCGGAAGCGGCTCTCGCTCGGCGAACTCCACCGCGAAGCCGGGACCCTGTGGCAATCGCTCCCCCCGGGATCGGTCGTCTGGTTGAGCGGGGAGTTGGGGGCGGGCAAGACGGCCTTTGTGCAGGCCGTTGGGCGCGCCGCAGACGCGCATCCGGTGCGGAGTCCGACGTTCGCCCTGGTTCACGAGTACGCCTCTCCACACGGGCCCCTCATTCACGTGGACTGTTACCGCTTGCGCACCCCGAGTGAAGCACTCGATCTGGATTTTCCGGATCTCGCGCGGCGCGCGCGACTCATGCTGATCGAGTGGCCCGAGAGAGCAGGGGCGTACGCGCCCGACCCCGACGCGCACCTCAGGTTTGCGCACGTCGATGATCCGGCGATGCGATCGGTCGAGCGGGTTCGATGACCGCCTACCTCGCCATTGACACCGCAACCGATGTCGCGAGCGTCGCGCTGGGGACGCCGGACCAGGTGGCGGCCGAGCTGGTGCTCGCGGGCCGGCGACACGGGACGGCGTTGGCACCTGCCATTCAGGATGTGTTGCGGCTTGCTGAGCTGAAAGTCGGTGACGTGACAGGGATCATTCTGGCTGACGGCCCCGGCAGCTTCACCGGGCTCCGGATTGGTGTCGCCACGGCAAAGGGACTGATCCAAGCGCACGACCATCTCACCTTGGCGACGGCGCCGTCCCTGCTCGCCCTGGCGTGGATAGCACGTCCGTTCGCGACCGGCCCGGTGGCGGCCCTGTACGA
>JBFHWR010000448.1:0-1628 GCA_041599395.1 Gemmatimonadales bacterium
GCCCTCGAGCGTGGAGAAGCGTGTAAGTGTTTCGCGTCGGGGATGGCTGCCGTCAGCGCGGTGATGATGGCATTGCTGGAGGCGGGGGACCATGTGCTGTTTGTCAATCACACGTATGGTCCCACTCTCGAGCTGGCCGCGCAGCTCTCCCGTTTTGGCATCCGGCACGATGTGGCCTTGGATCTCGACCCGTCTGCCGTCGAAGCCAGATTGCAGCCTGAGACGCGAATGATATGGCTGGAGAGCCCTGGTACCATGCTATTTCGTGTGGCCGACGTGCCGGCGATTGCCGGAGTCGCTCGGGAACGCGATGTCATGACGGTAATGGACAATACCTGGGCCACCCCGCTGTTCCAGAAGCCGCTTTCGATGGGCGTCGATCTGGTGGTGCACTCGTGCTCCAAGTACATCGGTGGTCACAGCGACGTGGTTGCAGGAGCCGTGGTCGGGTCGGCGTCGCTGTTGGACCAAATCTTCTACCGGGCATTCCTTCTCCTCGGTGGCGTGCTCGGTCCGTTTGATGCCTGGCTCCTGGCGCGGGGCCTTCGCACGCTACCTGACCGGATGTTACGTCATCAGGCAGACGGCCTGGCAATTGCGCGGTTTCTCGATACGCATCCCAGCGTCCGACGGGTGCATCATCCTGGACTCGCCGAGGATCGCGACCTGATTGAACGACAGCTCAGTGGCTATGCGGGTTTGTTCAGCTTCGAGCTGGTACGGGACGATTTCGAGCGGGTGAGGGAAGTGGTGAATGCCCTCCTGCGATTTCGCATCGGTGTGAGTTGGGGAGGCGTAGAGTCATTGGTGCTGTCACCCAATCGTCGGTCAAACCAGGACCTCTTGAATGCACGCGGGATTCCACGCGGATTGATTCGGCTCTCGGTGGGACTGGAAGGCGCAGACGTACTGATCGACGATCTGGCGCAGGCGTTAGAAAAGGGAGTAGGGGGAGTAGGACAGTAGGGGGTGGTGAGCGGTGAATGGTCCTGCCGTCAAGTCCCCGACCGCTACGTTGTTTCACTCTGGCTGACATCTTCACCGGGTGTGCACTGTGCATCCCGAACTGCGTCTATGCAACCCGTGCCGGGCGGACCCAGCCGCGCTCGGCTACTTCTCGCCAGAGTCGATCAGTCCACACTCCACCCAGCTTGGATCTCGGTGGCGTGAATCGGTTCGCAACATGTGATGGAGGAGTTCGTGTTTGACGATCTTCTCGCTCCTGATGTACGCGCCGGAGATGACAATCTCCGCGGGCGGAAGCCAGTACGCCGCCAGTGTCGTATCGGCGTACACGATCCGGGTCGCTCCGGGAAGCTGTCGCCAGCGCACGTCCGTAATTGGCGTACCCGTCACGTGAGCGCACCGTTGGAGTTCCACGTACCACATTGCGTATTCCGGTAGCGGCTCGTAGTCGACCAACCCCTCAGGCTCTGTCGTCGGCGGCAAGCACGCAATCCAGAGGGCTGTGACCGCCAGGGCACCGGAGACGCTGCGGAAGGGGAGAGGCATGGGATACCTCCGTTTCGCGAGCATCGTGTGTGTCGACCGGTGTAGGGCGCATTTTTCTTGCCATGCCGGTGCGTTTCGCAACTGGTTTTGTACAGTAGGGTTAGCGTTTCAACGCA
>JBFHWR010000449.1:0-1615 GCA_041599395.1 Gemmatimonadales bacterium
CCGCCGTTGGTTTCATGTGCGAGACGCCCGGCATCGTGTCGGCGCGCGCGGAGTCCGAGGAGAACTGCCGCACGACTCCACCGGCGGAATCTTCGATCCGCAGTACGATCTCGGCCGTCGGAGCGTCGGCCAGATAGAAATTGATGAGCACGTTGCCCGGAAGCGGTTCCGGAGCGAACTGCCCTCCGATGCCGTCACCGCTCCCACCGGAGTTCACCCGATACCCATTGCGCGGCCGGTACAGGTGGGCCGGTTCCTCTGCAAGCGCAGACGTGATTTGCCTGAGCGGCGTGATGTCGTCGAGAATCCAAAACGAGCGCCCCTGGGTTGAGATGATGACGTCGTCGTGCGCAACGCGCATCCCGGTAACCGGAGTCACAGGAAGGTTGAGCTGCAGCGATTGCCAATTCCTGCCGTCGTCAAACGAGACATAAACTCCCCATTCGGTGCCGGCGTACAGCAGGCCGGGCCGTTCCGGGTCTTCGCGAACCGTCCGCACGGGAGAATCGGCCGGGATGCCGTTGCGCCCGTTGTTGAGCAGATCCCAGGACCTGCCGTAGTTGTTGGTGCGAAAGATGTATGGCGCAAAGTCGTTTAGCCGGTACCGTTGGGCGGCTACAAGTGCACGCCCCGCCTGGTGCGGGGAGACGTCGATCTCGTCCACCGTCGCGAACTGGGGCATCGCCCCCGGAGTGATATCGTCCCACGTTGCGCCGTTATCCCGCGTAATGTGCATTCGCCCGTCGTCCGATCCTGCCCAAATCACATCCGGGCTGTGGGGCGACGGGGCGATCGAAAACACGGTATTGAAGATTTCAACGCCCGTGATGTCGTGGTTGATCGGCCCACCGGAAAAATCTTGATGTGCCGGCGTGTTGGTCGTGAGATCGGGGCTGATGGTCTCCCACGTCATGCCACGATCTGTGGAGCGATGCACATGCTGCGAGCCGTGGAACACGACGTTGGGATCGTGCGGTGACACCGCCATCGGAGAGACCCACTGGAAGCGGTACCGGAGGTTCTTGCCGGCCTCACCGAGCTGCATCTGCGGGTACACTACGACATTACGAATCTGCCCCTTGTCTCGCTCGAACCGGTCGATCACCCCGCCGTAACATCCCGCGAACGACACCTCCGGATGGTCCGGATGCAGTGCCACCGGTCCTGTCTCGCAGCCACCCACCGAGTACCAGTGCTCCTTGGGATGCAGCGTGTTGGAATGCGTCCATGCCGGAATACTGATGGTCGTGTTGTCCTGCTGGCCCGCGTAGAGGCGGTAGGGGAACCCGTTGTCGACGATGACGTCATACAGCTCCGCAGTCGGCTGATTCTGGTATTGGGTCCAGGTGCGTCCGCCGTTTACGGTGACCTGGGCGCCGCCATCGTTCCCCACAACCATCCGGTCTGGCTCATCGGGGTTGATCCATAGGTCGTGGATGTCGCCGTGAGGCACGTCGATCGACTCGAACGTTTGTCCGCCGTCGATCGAGCGGTAGAGCCCGGTATTCAGCCCGTAGACGGTGTTGGGATCCTGCGGATCGGCCCGGACATGCGTGTAATACCACGCGCGCTGTCGCAGCTTGTTTTCGCTGTTGGTGCGCTTCCACGTCTTTCC
>JBFHWR010000450.1:0-1364 GCA_041599395.1 Gemmatimonadales bacterium
ACTCCCTTGCAAACGGGGGGGCGTTCCCAGCGCCTCGGGCGAAACCATCCCGATTCGAAATCCACTTGTTCACAGGAGGACGATGACATGCGACATCTAGTGAACCTCAAGGCGCTGCTGGCGGCAGCCGCGGCAGTGGGCCTGGCCATTGCGAGCCCGGCCTCCGCCCAGGAAGCCGCCACGGCCAGCGTCACCGGCAGCGTCACCGCAGAGAACGGCCCCGCACTCTCGGGCGTCCGCGTGGTGGCCACCAATCTGGAGACCGGAATTCAATATGGCGCTGTCACGGGGAGCGACGGCCGGTACAGCATCTCCCGGCTACGTCCCGGCTCCTACCGTGTATTGGTACGAAGTGTTGGCTACAACGTGGGCATTGAGGAGACCCGCGTCGCCGCAGGAGAGTCCCGGACCATCGATTTCACCCTCGGTGCGGCGGCGATCGCCTTGAACGCGATCGAGGTGTTCTCGACCCGCGCCGTGGAGCGGAGGACTCCGGTACCGTACACCGATGTCGAGAAGACACAGCTCGAGCAGCAGCTCGGATCCCAGGACCTTCCCATCGTCCTGAACACCACGCCGAGCGTGTATGCGACCGAGCAAGGTGGCGCGTCGGGCGATGCCCGGATCAACGTGCGCGGCTTCGACCAGCGCAACGTGTCGGTGATGATCAACGGCGTGCCGGTGAACGACATGGAGAACGGTTGGGTGTACTGGTCCAACTGGGACGGTCTGGGTGACGCCACGTCTACCATCCAGCTCCAGCGTGGTCTTTCAGCCGTCAACCTGGCAACACCATCGATTGGCGGCACGTTGAACATCATTACGGACGCGACCAAGCTCTCCCGCGGCGGGATGATCAAGCAGGAAGTCGGTTCGGACGGCTTCCTCAAAACCACGGGCATGCTCGCCTCAGGCCTGCTTGGCAACAAGTTTGCGTTCATGGCGCAAGGTGTGCGCAAAACCGGCGACGGGCTGGCACAAGGTATCTGGACCGACGCATGGGCGTACTACCTCGGTGCCAGCTACAAGATCAGCAACAGCAACCGCCTGGACCTGTTCGCCGTCGGCGCGCCACAGCGCCACGGACAGCGTCTTTACCGTCAGAACATTGGCGCGCACAGTGCGACGTTTGCACGCGGACTGAGCGACTACGACGCGGCTGCGCTCGACAGGTATCCCGAGGCCAAGGACGGGTTCCGATACAACGAGAACGTCGCCCCAGTTTCGTCGTCGTATAGGGGCCAACAAGCGACGGGTAGCAAACGGTTCGACCGGTTCGATCCCAGTTTCCTGAACGAGCGGGAGAACTTCTTCCACAAGCCCCAGGTGAACCTCAACTGGTACTCGGCGCTCTCGCGGACGCT